>NZ_RZSW01000019.1:0-27777 GCF_003997375.1 Mesorhizobium sp. M5C.F.Ca.IN.020.29.1.1
CTTCCTCAAGAGCTTGCACGCGTGCTTCGAGATCCGAGGCCGGCGAAGGTGATTGCAGGGGCGTTCCAGCCACCACCGGCGTCTGCACCGGCCCGCTCAAGAGATGCACATAGCGGTCCTCACGCTGGCCGGGTCCACGATCGATCTGCTGAACGAGCGGCGGCTTGCGGCCGATCAACAGGTCGAGATTGCTGCGAAGCTCGTCGATGGAGGGCAAACGCGCCATACGCTCGCTCCGCGCCAGCAATTCATAGGCGGTCTGCGGACCGCGCAGCAACAGCAGCCCAAGCAGCGCAATCTGCGCTGAGGTCAGCGAAAAGCGCTGCGCGACGACATGCTCGTAGCGCTCGACGCGCGAAGCAAAGACCTGCCTGACCAAGCCCTTGTGCTCAAGCTGGCCAAGCGCTCGTCTTACCTCGACAAGCTCGACCGACATCACCGGCTCGCGCGCCGTCTTCTGGTTGGCGGCGGCAAGTGCCGCATTGAGCGTCAGCGGGTAGATATCGGGCGTCAGTTCCTTCTTTTCGATCAGGCAACCGAGCACGCGCGCTTCGACGGGAGAAAGGATGGGCAGTTCGGTGTCGGTCATAGGTCGGCTATCCTTTTTAGGCTGGATCGCGACATGCGCCGCCGAAGCTACACCCTTCTCTCGACCATCATCTTCTTGATCTCGGCGATCGCCTTGGCCGGATTGAGCCCCTTGGGGCAGGTCTGGGCGCAGTTCATGATGGTGTGGCAGCGATAGAGCCGGAACGGGTCTTCGAGGTTGTCGAGCCGTTCGCCCGTGGCCTCGTCCCGGGAATCGATCAGCCAGCGATAGGCCTGAAGCAGCGTCGCCGGCCCAAGATAGCGGTCGCCGTTCCACCAATAGCTCGGGCAAGAGGTCGAGCAGCAGGCGCATAATATGCATTCATAAAGCCCGTCGAGCTTTTCGCGGTCCTCATGGCTCTGCAGCCATTCCTTGGCCGGCTCGGGGGACACCGTCTTCAGCCATGGCTCGATCGAGGCGTGCTGGGCGTAGAAATTGGTGAGATCGGGCACCAGATCCTTGACCACCGGCATATGCGGCAGCGGATAGACCTTGATCGCGCCGGAAATGTCGTCGCAGCCCTTGGTGCAGGCGAGCGTGTTCGAGCCGTCGATATTCATGGCGCAGGAGCCGCAGATGCCCTCACGGCAGGAGCGGCGCAGCGTCAGCGTCGGGTCGATCTTGTTCTTGATGTAGAGCAGCGCATCAAGCACCATCGGCCCGCAATCGTCCATGTCGACGAAATAGGTATCCATGCGCGGGTTCTCGTCATCGTCCGGCGACCAGCGGTAGATGCGGTACTCGCGCAGATTGGTCGCGCCCTCCGGTTTCGGCCAAGTTTTCCCGGCCTTGATCTTCGAGTTTTTCGGAAGCGTGAGTTCGACCATTACCTCAGGTCCTTTCGGATGACGAGCTTCAGCCCGGACCAAGTCGCGTTCACGGCGGCCATCGTCAATACACTCTCGCCTTGGGAGCGATCTTGGCCAGGTTGATGCCGCCGTCTGCTTCGCTAAGCAGCGGCTCGGTGTGCACCGGCCGGTAGCTGAGCGACACCTCGCCGTCTTCGCTGAGCCGGGCCAGCGTATGCTTGCGCCAGGCCAGATCATCACGAGCCGAAAAATCTTCCCGCGCATGCGCGCCGCGGCTCTCCTTGCGCGCCTCGGCGCCGTAGACGGTGGTGATGGCGTTGGCCATCAGATTTTCCAGCTCAAGCGTCTCGACCAGGTCGGAGTTCCAGATCATCGAGCGGTCGAACACTTTTACGTCCTTGAGCTCGGCCCAGATCTGCGAAATGCGCTTGCAGCCGCTTTCCAGCGATTCCTGCGTGCGGAACACCGCCGCATCGTCCTGCATCGCCTTCTGCATCTTTTCACGCAAAACCGCCGTCGGCGTCGAGCCGTTGGCGTGACGCAGCCGGTCGAAGCGGTCCATGATCTTCTCGACCGCGGCTTCGTTGGGCGACGGGATCGCGGCGTTGCGGTCGATCACCTGGCCTGCCCGGATCGCCGCAGCGCGGCCGAACACCACCAGATCGATCAGCGAGTTGGAGCCCAGCCGGTTGGCGCCATGCACCGAGGCGCAGCCAGCCTCGCCGACCGCCATCAGCCCTGGCGACACCTGGTCCGGGTTCAAGGCGGTGGGGTTGAGCACCTCGCCCCAGTAATTGGTCGGCACGCCGCCCATATTGTAGTGGACCGTCGGCAGCACCGGGATCGGCTCCTTAGTCAGGTCGACGCCGGCAAAGATTTTTGCCGATTCCGATATCCCCGGAAGTCTCTCGTGCAAAACGGCCGGATCGAGGTGGTCGAGGTGGAGAAAAATATGGTCCTTGTTCTTGCCGACGCCGCGTCCCTCGCGAATCTCCAGCGTCATGCAGCGCGAGACCACGTCGCGCGAGGCAAGATCCTTGGCCGACGGCGCGTAGCGCTCCATGAAGCGCTCGCCTTCGGAGTTGACGAGATAGCCGCCCTCGCCGCGCGCGCCCTCGGTGATCAGGCAGCCGGCGCCGTAGATGCCGGTCGGGTGGAACTGCACGAACTCCATGTCCTGCAGCGGCAGCCCGGCCCGCGCTGCCATGCCGCCGCCGTCGCCGGTGCAGGTGTGCGCCGAGGTCGCCGAGAAATAGGCGCGGCCATAACCGCCTGTCGCCAGCACCACCATTTTTGCCGAGAAGCGGTGGATGGTGCCGTCGTCGAGGTTCCAGGCGACGACGCCGGTGCAGGTGCCGTCCGGCTCCATGAGAAGGTCGAGCGCGAAATACTCGATGAAGAACTGGGCGTTGTTCTTCAGCGACTGGCCGTAGAGCGTATGCAGGATGGCGTGGCCGGTGCGGTCGGCCGCCGCACAGGTGCGCTGCACCGGCGGGCCGTCGCCGAAATTCATCATGTGGCCGCCGAACGGCCGCTGGTAGATCTTGCCTTCTTCGGTGCGCGAGAACGGCACGCCGTAATGCTCAAGCTCGTAGACGGCGGCAGGTGCTTCGCGCACCAGATACTCCATGGCGTCGACATCGCCGAGCCAGTCCGACCCCTTGACGGTGTCGTACATGTGCCACTGCCAGGAATCGGGGCCCATATTGGACAGCGAGGCGGCGATGCCGCCTTGAGCGGCGACCGTATGCGACCGCGTCGGGAAAACCTTGGTGATGCAGGCGGTGCGCAGTCCCTGTTCGGCCATGCCGAGCGTGGCGCGCAGGCCGGCGCCGCCGGCGCCGACGACCACCACGTCGAACTTGTGGTCGACGTAGCTATAGGCGGACGCCGTGTTGGCGTTTTTCGCGTCCTTGGCCAAAATTTTCAGCCTCCAAATGCCAGTTTGAGCAGGGCGAAGATCGAGGCGACGCCGACCACCACCGGAAAGAATGTGTTGAGTGCGAGCAGCGCCAGCCTCATGCCCTCGCCATGTACATAGTCCTCGATGATCGCCTGCATGCCGAGGCGCATATGGTAGAGCCCGGACAAGAGCACCAGGGCCAGGACCAGCGCCACGAACGGGTTGGCAAGTGCGGCGCGCACTTCCGCATAGCCGGCGCCGTTCAACGCGATCAGGAAGCCGACGAAGAACAGGATCAGCGGGATGTTGGCGATCGCCGTCAGGCGCTGGCGCCAGAAATGCTCCGTGCCCTCGCGGGCGGAGCCGAGGCCGCGGACCTTCGCCAGCGGCGTGCGCATGTCGGTGTTGCGGTAGCTCACGATCAGGCTCCCCGTGCCATGTAGCCGGCGATCCAGATCAGCAGCGTCAGCACGATCGAGCCGGCCAGCGTCGCCCAGGCGATCCTGGAGGCCGTGTCCTTTTCAAGACCGGCCCCGGTATCCCAGATCAGATGGCGCACGCCGCCCAGCATGTGGTGCATCAGCGCCCAGGTATAGAAGAACAGCACCAGCTTTCCCAGCCACGAGCCGAAGGCCCAGTTGACGGCATCGAAGGTGGATTGCGAGCTCGCCGCCGCCATCAGCCACAGCGCAACCAGCAACGTGCCGACATAAAGCGCCCCACCGGTGATGCGATGGATGATCGACATCGTCATCGTGATCGGCGGCCGATAGATGGTCAGATGCGGCGAAAGCGGCCGTTCACGTCTGGCAAATTCGCGGGTGGCTGGTGATTTGCTCATGGCTCCCCCAGTTCGGCGTCTCTGGAGCCCCAGGGGAAATGCGGCGTTACCGCTTCCGCTTGCGACTTCGGACAGCCGGTTTCTAATGCGCTTTTTGCACCGCGTCAAAGCCGGAAAATCGTTTCGAAAACGTAATTTAGTCTGACAAAAGGGCGGTGTTTCGCTTCAATCGATTAGGGCGCGAGCCAAAGCCGGCGCAATGTTCGCTGCAGTGCGGCATATCTGCCCGATGTGTTGAGATTCACGTCAGGCCGCGCCGAAAATGGTGGATGCCGAGAACCGGAGCGGCGTCCTTTGCTCGCCTAAGAGGCAGCGCTGTAGGGAAGGGCAGGGATCCACCATTTGCAGGCCGGCATCACCTGAATATCGACACACCCGGTCAGCGGGTGCAGGTCAGCGGCGTCTTCCCGCCTTTCATCACCAGCGCGTCGCGCCCGTCGATCACGATTGCGTCATGCGCCGCGCCGAAGCGGCTGCTTTGATTGGCGGGCGAGGCCGGCAGGTCCTCGCTGGCGCCGTCCGGGCCAAGCACGCGCACCGAAGTGCCGAGGTTTTCGATGGTGATCCTTGTGCCATCAGCGCAAGTGTAAGTGGCGGTGCGCGGCTGTGGTGAATCGGTCGCGGTGGCCGGCGCATTGGTCTGCGAGACGCAGGCAACGGTGATCAGCAATGGAACATGGACAAGCGTCACCCGAAACGTCCGGCTTAACGCCATATGCTGCTGCCTCCCCTACGCGTCAATCCAGCCGCGATGCGTGGCCAAGATCACCCGCGCCGGCCGCGATGGTGCGGGCAAGCATGGCCGAAAGATGGCCGCAGGCTTCGAAGGCGCCGGATATTAACCATGTTTGCCGAGATCTGGCTGCCAGCGGGCCTTGGCCTCTTAACAAAGGTTAATAAAAGGTTAATTTATGATTCGAGGAAGACTCGCCTCTGACAAATGGGGGACGCCATGCATTCGAATTCAGGCAGATCGCGCCTTACGGCGCTCATCCTGGTGGCGGTGGCCATCGGCCTCGCAGCACCGGCACTCGCCGGGACGCGCGACCGGGTCTACGCCGATTCTTTTGGCAATCTCGTCATCGAAAGCGCCGCCGGCTACAAGCGCATCCTCGTTGGCGAGGGCAGCCTGGCCAAGGAACTGTCGGACTACACCGGCGCCGGCCAGCCCAAAATCTATGAAAACGACGCGGATGACGTCAGCAGCCGCGACTGCTACAGGCCGCCGGTTTTCGTGAAGGGCCGCAGTTATATGTATGGGCTTTCCGACGGCGAGATGCCGGAACTCAGCCCCTGCCGCTGATCTTCGGCCCGGCGTTGGCAACAGCCGTCTGCCGGGCGGCGATTGATCCTATCGAGATGCGCACGCAATCGCGTCCGCTGCCCTTCGCCTGATAGAGCGCTTCGTCGGCGCGCCGCAGCAGGTCGGAAAACCCTTCGGCCGGGTGAAGCTCGGCAACGCCGAAGCTGGCGGTGCAACGATGGTCCGCCGGCAGACAGTCGATCGGCAAGGCCCCGAAAGCGCTGCGCGTCCCTTCGGCGAAGAGCCGCGCGGCGGCGAGGTTGGTCCCCGGCAGGATGATGGCGAATTCCTCACCACCAATGCGACCGGCGACGTGATGATCGGCGGCGGCATCACGCAGGAAGCCGGCAAAGGCTTCGATGACCCGGTCGCCGGACGCGTGGCCGAAACTGTCGTTGATGCTCTTGAAATGATCGAGGTCGGCGATGACCAGGGCGACCGGAATACCCTTGCGCACGGCGTCACGCATCGCCAGCTCGGCATGACGTTCGAAGCCGCCGCGGTTGAGCAACCTCGATAGCGTGTCCGTCTCCGACTTCGACGTCGCCTCGGCGAGCACGTCGCGGACCAGGATGACCAGAATGAGAAGCGCGATCGTCAGGCCGAACGCCGTGCCGAGCGATTGCGACACCAGAGCGTAGTTGCTCTGCAGATAGGCCTGCGGATTGACACCCCAGCCGCCCATTGCATGGGCGATGAACGGCTTGCTCACGAATTGCAGGGCGCTGGCCGTCAGAACGGCCATCAACGCATGGTCGAGCCAGTCGCGCCTTTGCCTGGACGACCAGACGATGCCGACGCCGACGAACTGCATGGCCGCATAGGGAAGCTGGTAGGCCATCATGCGGGCAAGCGACTGGCGCGGCAGGTCCTGTACGAAATACACAGCCACGGTGGCCGCAAACAGGAAGACGAGCATCGGCGCCCAGCGCGGCGCCACGCCGTATTTATGGGCAAGCCCGCCATTGAAGGCGATGGTGGCGCCCAGGAAAACGGCGAAACCCGCGACGACTGCCGGTCGCGCATTGTCGAAGATCGGAATGCTGAACTCGATGGCGAAATAGGCCATCCCGAGCAGATAACCGAAGACCAGCCAGCGCGCCGGAGCGCGCGCCACATCGTTGAACGAGATGGTCATGAAGGCAGCCGCCAACAGGCCGGCGACGAGCAAGTTGATTGCAAGGATGAACTCTGCGCCGCCGCCCATGTGGTTTTTCGCACTCCCTGCGCCAGCAAATCATGAACGGGCGAAAAAGACGTTAACGTCGGCCTGGAGCGGGATGATCAGCGGCTTTGAGCGGTTCCACAACGAGCACCGTTTCCGACCGTTCATGGGATAGCTGCACGCTGTCGCGGCCGTTCCTCTTGGCTTTGTAAAGCGCCTCGTCGGCGCAGCGCATCAGCGGCTCCAGCCCTTCCTCGCCGGTGCGGGCCGCCACGCCGAAGCTCGCCGTCACTCTTGTACCGTGCGGAAGCCCGTCGATGCTGCCCGCCGAATAGAGCGTGCGAATGGCTTCGGCAAACAGCCTTGCCGCGCCAAGGTCGCTCAGCGGCAAAAGCACGGCGAACTCCTCGCCACCGATGCGGCCGGCGACGCCGCTGGTGCCGGCAGCCGATAGAAGCTTGGCGGCGAAGTCGGCGATCACGCGATCGCCCGCGGCATGCCCGTGCAGATCGTTGAGCGCCTTGAAATGATCGAGGTCGGCGAGCACCAGCGCGACCGGCAGTTTGGCGGTGGCGCAGTGCTGCAGGAGCAGCGTGGCGCGCTCCCCGAAACCGCGGCGGTTGAGCAGGCCCGACAGCGGGTCGGTGTACGCCTCGGCCTTCAGCGCTTTCATCACGTCGAGTGCAGCCGCGCAAAACAGGCAAAGCGCGATGAGCAAAGACAGCAGCGCATGCGACAGCAGCGCCGTTGTCCAGTAGGACGAGGCATAGAACCCGTCATAGCTTTGGTAAGGTCCATGCGCGATGACGATTACGAGGGTGCGCACGAAGAAGTTCAACCCGGAAAGCAGCGACAGCACGAACAGGATCATTTCCGTCGGGCCCTTGTCGCGCACCACGCGCAGTTCGGCGGCGACAACCAGACTGAGGCCGCCGAAAGCGAAATTCATCACCAGGATTCGCCAGGTGAGATCCGGCTGGAAGAACATGAACCAGCAAAAAGCGGCCAGGCCGCCGCTCGCCAGGACGCCGATCGCGACAAAGGGCACGCGCCGTCCATAACGCGTCACGATCGCGCCAGCGAGACCACAGGCGGCGATGGTGAAGCAGAGGTTGGAGAGTAGCTTGGTCGGCGCCATGCCGATGGGCAGCGTGAAATACTGCAACAGGAAACCGGCCGCCGAAAGCCAGTAGCTGGCGGCGAGCACGGCCAGATAGGGACGGTGACGCTGATAGAACCACAGCACGAGAAACACCGTGCCGAGCGCAAGCGCGATCGTCGGGTTGAGCAACCCTATCAGCAGACCGGTGTCCAAGGGACCGTGACCCCCCACGCTTCCGTCAGGCAAGACCTTAGAGCGGAAGCCCGAACAAGCGGTTAAGCAAGTCGACTATGCGCAAGGTCGCCGATGAAGCTGCTGTACGGAACTTGAAACCGCGGCCGGCGTTTTCCGGCAGCAGCCAAGAGGAGACGCTTTCATGGCCGATACGATCATGCTGACCGACCACGACGCAATTCGTTCATGGGCCGCGGCGCGCGCTGGATTTCCGGCAATCGTCGACGTGTCGCCCGAAGCAGGGACCCAAGCCCTGCTGAGGCTGGTCTTCGGCCAGCACGCCTATCAGGACCAGGATCAGGCCGAACGCCCGACCAACGCGGGTGGCTACGAACTGGTTGAATGGGACGAGTGGTTCAAGCTGTTCGACGAACGCCAACTGGCGCTGGTGGTCGCCGCAGAGCAACCCGGCCGGCGTGAGCAATTCCATGAACTCGTCAGGCGCCCGGCGTGAAAAGAGCCCGAACCGTATCGCGGTTCGGGCTCTGGTAGGCACTCCTATGCGGACAGTAGCAGCCTGAGTTATTTCCACTCGCGGATGTCGACGAAATGGCCGGCGATCGCCGCTGCCGCCGCCATGGCCGGCGACACCAGATGGGTGCGGCCCTTGAAGCCCTGACGGCCCTCGAAATTGCGGTTCGAGGTCGAGGCGCAGCGCTCATGCGGCTTCAGCCGATCGTCATTCATGGCAAGGCACATCGAGCAGCCCGGCTCACGCCAGTCGAAGCCGGCGGCGACAAAAATCTTGTCGAGACCCTCGGCCTCCGCCTGCTCCTTGACCAGACCGGAGCCCGGCACGATCATCGCATTGACCCGCGGATTGACCGTCTTGCCCTCGATCACCTTGGCGGCGGCGCGCAGATCCTCGATGCGGCCGTTGGTGCAGGAGCCGATGAAGACGCGGTCGAGCGCGATATCGGTGATCCTGGTGCCCGGCGTCAGGCCCATATAGTCGAGCGCGCGCTGCTTGGAGGTGCGCTTGTTCTCATCAGTGATATCGTCGGGGTTCGGCACGATGCCCTGGACCGAGACGACATCCTCGGGCGAGGAGCCCCAGGACACGATCGGCGGCAATTTCGCCGCGTCGAGCACGACCACCTTGTCGAAATGCGCGCCTTCGTCGGACTGCAGCGTCTTCCAGTAGGCGAGCGCGGCATCCCACGCCTCGCCCTTCGGCGCGCGCGGCTTGTCCTTGACATAGGCAAAGGTCGTCTCGTCAGGCGCGATCAGACCGGCCCGGGCGCCGCCCTCGATCGACATATTGCAGATGGTCATGCGGCCTTCCATGGACAGCGCGCGGATCGCCTCGCCGGCATATTCGATGACATAGCCGGTGCCGCCGGCAGTACCGATCTCGCCGATGATCGCCAATATGATGTCCTTGGCGGTGACGCCCTCCGGCAATACGCCGTCGACGCGCACCAGCATGTTCTTGGCCTTGCGCTGGATCAGCGTCTGCGTGGCCAGCACATGCTCGACTTCCGAGGTGCCGATGCCGTGCGCCAATGCGCCGAAAGCGCCATGCGTCGAGGTGTGGCTGTCGCCGCAGACGATGGTCATGCCGGGCAGCGTGAAGCCCTGCTCGGGACCGATGATATGGACGATGCCCTGGCGGATATCCTTCTCGGAATAATATTCGACGCCAAAATCCTTGGCGTTCTTGGCCAGCGCCTCGACCTGGATGCGGCTTTCCTCATTCTTGATGCCGAACTTGCGCTCCGGCGAAGTCGACACATTGTGATCGACCACGGCCAGCGTCTTTTCCGGATGCCGGACCTTTCTGCCGGTCATGCGCAGGCCTTCGAAGGCTTGCGGGCTGGTCACTTCATGGACGAGATGACGATCGATGTAGAGCAGGCAGGTGCCGTCGTCCTGGCGATCGACGACATGGTCGTCGAATATTTTGTCGTAGAGGGTGCGAGGTGCGCTCATGTGCGTGAATCCGTCGATATGAAAATGGGAAAGGACAAGCGCCGGCTAGCCGGCGAACACGGCCTAGCGAAGTCGGCTGGTCAGAGCGCCGGAAACGCGCGCCGAGAATCGCGACGGCAGGCGTTTTCTGTCCTGCAGCACGAAACCCTTGTAGGCCGGATCGCCAAAAAGCTGTTCCATGGCGTGGCTCATATCAATCTTTGCCGATTTCGGCAATCGGTAGGGTTAGCTGCCCTCGCAGCATAGGGTGTGTTGAGGTCCAGGTCAGGCCGAGCCGAAAATGATGGCTTCCGAGAACCGGAGCGGAACGTACTTTTGGGTACGTGAGCACCGGAAGAGCAGGAAGCCGCCATTTGCAGGCCGGCATCACCTGGATATCACCACACCCTAAAGCACCTCGAACACGAAAGTCTTGACCAGCGCCTCGGGCTCGGCGATTGCATAGCAGCGGAACCACGGGCTTTCCTCGATCGGCCGCCATTTTTCGTTGTGCTCCAGTTCGGCAAAGACATCACGAAAACCGCCGCTCTCGAACACCTGGTCGCGAACGGTGAAGATGCCGTGGCCACCCTTTTTCGTGATGCGTACCAGTTCATACAGGCCGGACGCCGGCGCGTGGCTGATGGTGAACACGCCGGTCGAGAAGAAGGCGCGGAAATAGCCGTCCGGCCAAGGCAGTGGACCGCCAAGCATCGCCTGCTTCAGCTCGCTGTAGGCCTGGCGGCTGCCGGCGATTTTCAGCATGTCCTCCGACAGGTCGAGCCCGGCGATGTCCCGATAGCCGAGCGCCTTGAGCGACGGTCCCGACAGACCGGTGCCGCAGCCGGCGTCGAGCAGCGGCCCCTCGCCTGATGGCACATGGCGCGCCACCCAGGCGGCGATCAGGAACGGCAGGAGATAGCCGAGCGAGGCGGTTTCGCTGTCATAGGTCGCAGCCCATGCGGCATAGGCCTCCGCCAGCGCTTTCGGCGTATCTGCCGTATAGACGGAATCCAGTGCCGCGTTGGCTTTGTCGATGTTCATGGATCAATTCCTCTGCAACCCGACAGGTCAATCGTAGCGCCGACTTCGCCCGCCGGCTATTGCTCATGCTGGCGACGCAGCCGCTTCTCCAGCCCCCGCAAGGCCAGCGAAAGGCCGACCGTCAGGATAAGATAGATATAGGCGACGATCGAATAGGTTTCGAAGAAGCGGAACGAGCCAGCGGCGTAGATCTTGCCCATCTGGGTGATGTCGGCGACGCCGAGCACCGAGACCAGCGAGGAGTCCTTGACCATGGCGACGAAATCATTGCCGAGCGGCGGCAGGATGGTGCGGATCGCCTGCGGAAAGACGATCAGCCGGAAACGCTGCGTGCGGGTCAGCCCCAGCGCCTTCGCGGCCTCGATCTGGCCCTTCTCGACTGCCTGGATGCCGGCGCGGAAGACCTCCGAGATGAACGCGGAGTAGCCGATGGTCAGCGCCATGATGGCGCGCCACAGCAACGACACGTCGCGCACCAGCAGTTCTCCGAAGAGACCCGCATTTTGCAATGGCGCGGTCACTGCGTTCCACGCCGCGACGAAGGCTGGCGCCCCGGCGAAGGCGATCCAGAACAACAGCACCAGCATCGGCACGCCGCGGATGATCTCGACATAGAAGCGAGCGATCTGGCGCAGCCAGCGCGATCCCGACAGCCCCATCAGCGCAATGCCGAGCCCGATTGCCGAGGCCAGCGCGAAGGCGACCATCGTGACGAAGACGGTGATGCCGATGCCCTTGGCGACGGTCGCGAAAACCTGGGCGTAGAGGTCGCTTGCGGCGATGAAGATAGCGGCTGCCACGGCGAGCGCCGCAGCCACGGCAAGCCACCACGGGAAGTCGGTTTTGGACGTGGACGATGCGGGCGTTGCCATTTAACCGATACCGGCAAAGCATGCTTTGCCGAAGCTAAGCGCCAAGCCATCCCCCTCTGGCCTGCCGGCCAGCTCCCCCTCAAGGGGGGAGATCGGCAGCTTTGACCTCGCCGCCCATTCTGCAAGATTGGAAATTGGCGAAAGCCGGTGCGACATCCAATCTCCCCCCTTGAGGGGGAGATGTCCGGCAGGACAGAGGGGGGTGTACGAGCGCAGAGTCAGCGCGAGTTCCGGCGCACTACCGTCACGCAACGCGCCCGACAAAAGTTTTACTGTCCCATCTTGTAATCAAGAAACCATTTCTTGTTGAGCGCGTCGAGCGTGCCGTCAGCCTTCAGTGCGGCGATCGCTGCATTGACCGGCTTCACCAGATCCGAGCCCTTGGGGAAGATGAAGCCGAAATCCTCGGTGCCGAGCGGTCCGCCGATCAGCTTAAGCCCGCCATTGGACGCCTCGACATAGCCCTTGCCGGCAGTGCCATCGGTCAGCACGACATCGACGTCGCCGGTCTTCAGCGCCTGCACCGTCGCGCCGAACGTTTCGAACAGTTTGATGCGCGGGTTCTGCTCGTTGCCGTCGAGCACGCTGTAGACGGCGGTGTAGAACGGCGTCGTGCCGGCCTGTGCGCCGATCAGCCCATCCTTGAAGGCGCCGAACGTCTTGGCGTCGGTGAAGCGCTTCTCATCGCCACGCACCAGCATAAACTGTTCCGAGCGCATGTAGGGGTCGGAGAAATCGACCTTCTGCTTGCGGTCGTCCTTGATGGTGATGCCGGTCATCCCGATGTTGTACTGATTGTCGGAAACCGCCTGGATCATCGCATCCCAAGAGGTATTCTGGTATTCGACCTGGAAATTCAGCCGCTTGGCAATCTCGTTCATTGCGTCATATTCCCAGCCGATCTGCTTGCCGGTCTTGGCATCGATGAACTGCAGCGGCGGATAGGCGTTTTCCGTCACAACCACCACCTTCTTGCCGCCGAGATCGGGCAGCGCCTGCGCCAGGGCGGCGACGGGCGCAAGAATCAAAGCCAACAGGCCGGCTAACAGCAGTTTCGATTTGGTCATAGTACACCCCGAGAATTTGAACGGCCTCGACATTGTCGAGGCTTGCAGGAAATCCGGCGCCGACTTTAGCTTTCCGCAGGCACCTTGCAAGCCGGTCCGATGCGCCGTTCGACCCGAAAATGGATTCCGATGCTTTCAACGCCGGGATTACCAAACGATCCGTTTCGATTGCGCATTGATGCGGCCCGGCAAGATCGAATCCATCCCGCGAAACAAAAAGGCGGCCGAAGCCGCCTTCCCGAACCATCGGTTTTAAAGACGCCTTATTCGGCGACGGCCGCTTCCGCAGCCTTGGCGGCCTCGTCGGCGGCCTTCTTCTCGGCGGCGTCCTGCGCCGCCTTCTCGGCGGCCAGCGCCTGGGCGGCGGCCACCTTCTCGGCCTCAATGCGGGCCTTCTCGGCGTTCAGCGCATCGCGCTCATCATCGTTCAGCTTGCGGGCGCGGACGCCGGTGTTTTCGGAAATGCGGGCCGACTTGCCGCGGCGATCGCGCAGGTAATAGAGCTTGGCGCGGCGCACCTTGCCGCGGCGCACGATCTCGACGCCTTCGACCATCGGCGAAAAAACCGGGAACACGCGCTCCACGCCTTCGCCGTAGGAAATCTTGCGAACGGTGAAATTCTCCTGGAAGCCGGCGCCGGCGCGGGCGATGACAACGCCCTCATAAGCCTGGACGCGGGTGCGGGTGCCTTCGGTCACGCGGACCTGGACACGCACGGTATCGCCGGGCTGGAATTCGGGAAGCTTGCGCTTGGCTTCGATCTTGGCGGCCTGTTCGGCCTCGAGCTGACGGAGGATATCCATCTCTACAAATCCACTTCTTGTTCTTCCGACAGTCAGAGCGTCCGGCACTCGCCTTGCAGTTCCATCGACCGCTCGGCTATGCCCTTTGTCGCGAGACATCGGGCAGGGGCGACTACACCGTCATTGTTGACGGGCCAGAAGATCGCTCTTGGCAGATTGTTCTCCCGGTTCGGCGCGCACATACAGCTATTTCGACGCTTTGTCACGCCTTCGCCGTGTCTTTTTTGGTCGTCGGCCGACATTGCAATCTTTCAGCGCAAGGGGTTGCGTCGAAGTCCCAAGCTTTCTAAGCCGGGTAAAACGTGACTTTCCTCCGGCGGCAACACCCTCCATGCCAGTTCTCGATGCGGCCCTGCTCTTTTTCGCGGGCTTTCTCTCAGGTGCCGTCAACGCCATAGCCGGCGGCGGGACGTTTATAACCTTCGGCGCCATGTCGCTGGTCGGCTTGCCGCCGGTCGTCGCCAATGCCACCTCGTCGCTGACACAGTTTCCCGGCTACATCACCTCGACGCTCGCTTACTGGTCCGACATCAAGCATTTCTGGCGCACAGCGTTGCTGCTCGGGGTCATATCGGCCTTCGGCGCGCTGGCCGGCGCGCTCATCCTTCTGGCGCTCGACAATCCGTCGTTTCGCGTCCTGGTGCCCTGGCTGCTGCTGGCGGCCACCGCGCTGTTCGCCGCCGGGCCGTGGCTGAAGCCGGCGCCCAAGCCGGGGCATGAGGCCGCGGTGGGTTCGCTGGTCGGTTCCCTGGCGCAATTCGCCACCGCCGTCTATGGCGGCTTCTTCGGCGCCGGCATGGGCGTCATGATGCTGGCGACGCTCGGCCTCACCCAGGCCGGCGACTATCACCGACTGAACGCGCTGAAGAACATGCTGGCAGTGGTCATCGCGGCGGTAGCCATCCTGGTCTTCATCTCCGGCGATGTCATCGCCTGGCGGCAGGCGATCATCATGATACCGGGCGGCGCGCTGGGCGGCTATGCCGGCGTCTGGATCGCCAGGCGCGTGCCGCAAATTGCCGTGCGCGGATTCGTCGTCGGGGTCGGCGTGTTCCTGGCCTTTTACTATTTCACCAAGGGGTGAGCTGAATCAGGCTGATTCGGAGGAAGCGACATTTGCCTCGGGTGGCTTGTAGTAGATGTCGAGGTTGAGCTCGATACCGCGCTGACCCAGCATGAGTAGCGTTTGCGAAGTCAGCGCCAAGCCTTGATTCCCCTCGTCAAGCCAGACCCCGCAAAACATATCGACCTCGAACCGTCTGACGAGGTCGGCCCAGGCGGCAAGGTCGGATGTCAACGCCGCCAAAATGTTTGCGACCTGACTGTCGAGTTGATCACCTTCACCGTATTCCGACGATAATCGCCACATCCCGGTCCGCGCCACCCGAGGCGGACGATTTGGAGGATAGGTATGAAGTTCGCCCTTCTTGATGGCGTAGGTCGGTTCTCCGCCCAGCAGTTGGGTCAGCTCAATGGGGTCGAGATCGTCGCCAAAGAACCTGAGACTGGCCGAGCTTTGGGCGATCTCAGCCATTGCTGGTTTTGCCGTTTGACAGCAGGTCCGGCCGCCGCTCCTTCGTCAGCCTTTCCGCTTCGGCGTGCCGCCATGCGGCGATGTTCTTGTGATTGCCGGAGATCAGCACTTCGGGGATTTGCCGGCCCTCGAATTTCTGCGGCCGCGTGTAGTGCGGATGTTCGAGCAGGCCGTTTTCAAAGCTCTCTTCATCGCCCGACACCGCATTGCCCATCACGCCGGGCAACAGCCGCACGACAGCGTCGAGCAGCACAAGGGCCGCCGGCTCGCCGCCGGAGAGGATGAAGTCGCCGACCGAGACCTCTTCCAGCCCACGCGCGTCAATCACCCGCTGGTCAACGCCTTCGAAGCGTCCGCAGACGATGACGACACCCGGCCCGGCGGCCAGTTCACGCACGCGGGCCTGCGTCAGCGGCTTGCCACGCGGGCTCATCAGCAGGCGCGGGCGCGGATCGCCCTCCGGCGAGACGTGGTCGATGGCGCTGGCCAGCACATCGGCGCGCATCACCATGCCGGCGCCGCCGCCGGCCGGCGTATCGTCGACGGTGCGATGGCGGTCGCTGGCGAAATCGCGGATCTGGATTGCTTCCAGCGACCATGTGCCTGATACCAGCGCCCGGCCGGCCAGCGACAGGCCGAGTGCGCCGGGAAACATCTCGGGATAGAGCGTCAGCACCGAGGCGAAAAAACTCACCGGTTTCCCCCGGCGTCCTTGGGCCCGCGCGGCCTGCCCTTCGGGTCGAAACCGTCGCGGCCGGGTTCATCGCCGTCTTCGTCATTGATCAAGCCCGCCGCCGCCGGATCGATGCGAACGAAGCCGTCTTTGATCGACACGTCAGGAACGGCGGCCTGGGTGAACGGGATCAGCACGCCTTTGCGCCCCGCCAACGTCACGTCGAGAATGTCGCCGCCGCCGAAATTATGCACGGCGACGACCTTGCCGATGTCAGCACCGGTATCGTCCCGGACTGCCAGCCCGACGAGATCGGCATGATAGAATTCGTCCTCTTCGCCATCGTCAGGCAGCATCGAGCGGTCAACGAACAATTCCGTGCCGGCAAGCGCCTCGGCGGCGTTGCGGTCGCTGATGCCCTTGAAACTCACCACCACGACGTTGTTGGCCGGCCTGATGTCGATGATCTGGAAGGCGCGGCCGTCCCTGGCATAGAGCGGCCCGTAGTCGGCCAGCGCCAGCGGATCGCCGGTGAAGGTCTTCACGCGCAATTCGCCCTTGATGCCGTGGGCGGCGCCGATCACGGCCATCTGGACGGGGTTTTGCGGTTTGGTCATCGGAAAAATCCTTTGCCTTGCTCTAGCTCCACCCTCTTGTCATTTCAATGACGCGGCTCTTCACGGCTTCCTAACCCGGCTGCCGGAAGATGGCCCAGAATGGAAGAACGGCCTATCGGAAGAGCGCAATGCAGGAATTCCTCATCCCGGCCAAACCAGACCTTCAGGCGGCCCGCGAAAGCTGGCTGAAGATGCTGGCGCGCGAGCGCCGGATGTCGCCGGAAACCGTGGAAGCCTATGAGCGCGACACGCGCCAGTTCCTGCACTTCCTGACCGACCATTGCGGCGGTTCGCCCGGAATTTCGGATATCGCCGATCTGCGCCCGGCCGATCTGCGCGGCTTTCTCGCCGCCCGCCGCGCCGGAGGCGCCGGCGCCCGCACGCTCGGACGCGGGCTGGCCGGCATCCGCTCGCTGCTGCGCTTTCTGGAGCGGCGCGGCCTCGTCAATGCGGCGGGTGCTGCGGCATTGCGCGCGCCACGCCAGCCGAAGTCGCTGCCCAAGCCGCTGACGGCAAGCGATGCGAAACACGTCGTTTCGGTGGAGGGCCAGCTGGCGGAGGAACCGTGGATCGCTGCCCGCAACGGCGCCGTGCTGACGCTGCTCTACGGCTCGGGCCTGCGCATTTCCGAGGCGCTCGGCCTGTCCGGCGCCGATCTGTCGTCGCCCGATGAAACGGTGCTGCGCGTCACCGGTAAGGGCGGCAAGATGCGGCTGGTGCCGGTGCTGCCGGTGGCGCTGCGGGCGATCGCCGAATACCGCCGGCTTTGCCCCTATCATCTCGACCCGAAGGGCCTGCTGTTTCGCGGCGCCCGCGGCGGCCCGCTCAACCCGGCCATCGTCCAGCGCGACATGGCCAGGCTGCGCTCGGCGCTCAATCTGCCCGACACCGCCACGCCGCACGCCTTGCGCCATTCCTTCGCCACGCATCTGCTTGGACGCGGCGGCGACCTGCGCACCATCCAGGAACTTTTAGGCCACGCCAGCTTGTCGACGACACAGATCTACACCGGCGTCGACACCGCGAGGCTGCTCGAAATCTATGAAGCGGCCCATCCGCGGGCGTAACCGACGCATGATTTCGCAAAGTTGCAGCCAAGATATGAGCCGTGGAGCCCTGTCCAAGACAATTTTGCTGCGCCGGTTAACCGTTTCGCCGTTCTTTGTCTCTAAAAAGCGGACCATGAAACGCGTCATTGCCATCGCCGACCGCACGGCCCTTGCCTCGTTGAGGCTGCTCGTGGCGCTCAACGTCCTGTTTTTTCTCTCTTTCCTCATCATCGCGCTGCTCGCCGCCGGCAAGGCGCGCGCCGAAACCCCGGCCTGCGCCGGCGCCGACATGCTGTCGGCCTTGCAGAAGGACGACCCGGCCACCTACCGCAAGATCGAGACCGAAGCGGCCGCGACACCGAACGGCAAGGGCCTGTTGTGGAAACTGGAAAAGGCGGGCGAAAGACCGTCCTTCCTGTTCGGCACCATGCATATGTCCGACCCGCGCGTGACCACTCTGCCGCCCGCCGCGCAAAAGGCCTTTGACGCCGCCGACACTATCGTCATCGAGACCACGGAGGTGCTCGATCAGCAGAAGATGATGGCGGCGTTCCTGAAAGAACCGGAACTGATGATGTTCACCGACAGCACCACGCTGTCCTCGCTGCTGTCGCCGGACGATGCGGCGGCGGTGAACAAGGCGCTCGACTCGCGCGGCATCCCGCCGGCGAGCGTTGCCAAGATGAAACCGTGGATGCTGTCGACCATGGTCGCGCTCCCGGCCTGTGAACTGGCCCGCCAGGCCGGCGGCACGCCGGTGCTCGACATCAAGCTTGCCCAGGACGCCAAAGCCTCAGGCAAAGCCGTCGATGGTTTGGAGACCATCGCCGACCAGCTTCGCGCCATGGCCTCGCTGCCGCTCGCTTTTCACATGAAGGGCCTCGTCGACACACTGAAGCTCGGCAACAGGGTGAACGACGTCAACGAAACCATGATCGTGCTTTACCAGCGCGGCGACATCGGCATGCTCTGGCCGCTATTTCGTGCCGTCCTCCCCGGCGACGAAGACGATTCGGCGGGCTATGCCGCCTTCGAGGAAACCATGATCACCAGCCGCAACAAGGCGATGATCGACCATGCCGGGCCGATCCTCGCCAAGGGCAACGCCTTCATGGCGGTCGGCGCCCTGCACCTCCCGGGCGCGGAAGGTCTGGTCGAGGATTTCCGCAAGGCCGGCTACACCGTCACTGCCGTCGATTGAGTTGCACGGTTGAGTTGCGAATCCAGCAAGACGTGATTCGAAGCGATGCCTTTCCCGAATCACGGAAAGCTTGTCTCAGTACAGGAAGGTCGAAAGGTTTATTTTGGCTCGATTGCTGCGAATTTTGCGAGTAAAGTGCGTGCGGACAAACGATTCCCGGCGAAGATTGCCCTGTTTTCGGCGGTTTCGATCTCTAGCGTGAAACCTGTTCGGCGATTGCGCGTTGATGTGTGTTGATTGATACCTTTCATCCCACGGAGGACACTTTTATGGCGAATCCAAACGACCCGTACACCACTCCGACACCCCCTCCCAGGTCGGGTGGCGGCAGCACCGGCTGGCTGATTGCCCTGGTTGTCGTTATTCTGGCTATTGTCGCTTACTATGTTTTTGGAAGAAGCGACGAAGCGCCAGCGCCTACTGAACCGCCGGCCGCCACGACGCCGGCCCCGGCGCCCGCTGAACCGACGCCTGCTCCGGCAGAGCCTGCGCCAGCTCCGGCACCTGCAGAGCCAGCTCCAGCGCCTGCTCCGGCACCTGCTCCCGCGCCTGCAGAGCCAGCGCCTGCTCCGGCGCCCGCACCAGCCCCGCAGTGATCGGCTGCTGACTCCAGATACGAACGGCCCGCTGAAAAGCGGGCCGTTTTGCCTTGAGCCGTCAGATGGCTGCCGGAGTAGCTTGGGAAGGCCTACATGTGGATCGGCTTGAAGAAGGTCGCCAGTGCCGCTTCCTTCACCGCTTCCGACATCGTCGGATGGGCGTGGCAGGTGCGGGCAAGATCTTCCGACGAGCCGCCGAACTCCATCAGCACCGCCGCCTCGTGGATCATCTCGCCGGCGCCGAAACCGACGATGTGGACGCCGAGCACGCGGTCGCTCTGCTTGTCCGCCAGGATCTTGACGAAGCCGTCGGTATGCAGCATGGCGCGCGCCCGCCCATTGGCGCTGAACGGAAATTTTCCAGCCTTATAGTCGATGCCGGCCTTCTTCAGCTCTTCCTCGGTTTTTCCCACTGAGGCGATTTCCGGACTGGTGTAGACGACGTTCGGGATCACCTCGTAGTTCACATGGCCGGCCTGGCCGGCAATGATCTCGGCCACCGCCACCCCCTCGTCCTCGGCCTTGTGCGCGAGCATCGGCCCGGCGATGACGTCGCCGATGGCGTAGATGCCGGGTACATTGGTCTTGAGATGGCCGTCCGTCTTGACCCGGCCACGCTCGTCGACCTCGACACCGGCTTCCTTCAGCCCGAGACTGTCCGAATAGGGCCGGCGTCCGGTCGCGATCAGCACCGCATCGGCCTCGATCGTCTCGGCCGCACCGCCCTTGACCGGCTCGAAAGTGACTGTGGCACCCTTCTTGGCCTTGGCGACGCCGGTCACCTTGGCGCCGAGCTTGAACTCGACGCCTTGCTTGGACAGCATGCGCTGGAACTGCTTGGCGACCTCGCCGTCCATGCCGCCCAGAATGGTGTCGAGGAACTCGACGACGGTCACCTTGGCGCCGAGCCGCGCCCATACCGAGCCGAGCTCCAGCCCGATGACGCCGCCGCCGACCACCACCAGATGGCCCGGCACCTTGGCCAGCGACAACGCGCCGGTCGAGGACATGATGACCTTCTCGTCGATGTCGACCTTGACGCCCGGAATGCCGGCGACGTCGGAGCCGGTGGCGATGACGATGTTCTTGGTCTCGATCTCCTCGACCTTGCCGTCCTCGCCGGTCACCGACACCTTGCCGGCGGACAGGACCTTGCCGGTGCCGCGAAAGCTGTCGATCTTGTTCTTCTTGAACAGGAAGGCAACGCCGTTGACGTTGGACGACACGGTCGCATCCTTGTGCGCCATCATCTTCCCTAGATTGAGCTTTGGCACACCGATCTCGACGCCGAGCGCGTCGAAGGAATGACCGGCCTCGGCAAAGATTTCGGAAGCATGCAGCAGCGCTTTGGACGGGATGCAGCCGATATTGAGGCAGGTGCCGCCGAAGGTCGGGTTCTTCTCGACCACCGCCGTCTTCAGGCCGAGCTGTGCCGCCTTGATGGCGCAGACATAACCGCCCGGTCCCGATCCGATGATAACGACGTCATAAGCCATGATACTGTCCTTCTGGTCTGGCACTCAGCGGCCGCCGCTCACATTCAGGATTGCGCCCGTCGTATAGGACGCGTCGTCCGACAAAAGATAAAGAACCGCATGCGCGACTTCATCTGACGTGCCCGCCCGTTTCATCGGCAGCATGTCCCTCATCCGCTCGACGCGGTCGGGCTGGCCGCCCGAGGCATGGATCTCGGTGCCGATGATGCCAGGACGCACCGCATTGACGCGCACGCCCTCGGTTGCCACCTCGCGGGCCAAGCCAAGGGTGAAGGTATCGATCGCGCCCTTGGACGCCGCGTAGTCGACATATTCGCCCGGCGAGCCATGCGCTGAGGCGGCGGACGAAATGTTGACGATCGCGCCGCCCCTGCCGCCATGGCTGCTCGACATGCGCTTCACGGCCTCGCGGGCGCACAGCATCGGGCCGATGACATTGATGCGCATCATGCGCTCCAGCCGCGCAACGCTCATCTCGTCGACGCGTGCCTTGACGTCGACCACGCCGGCATTGTTGACAAGGGCGTCGAGCCGGGCGTAGGCGCGGTCCACTGCCTCGAACATGGCCAAGACATCGGCCTCAACGCCGACATCACCCTTGACCGCCAAAGCCTCGCCGCCTGCCGCCGCTATTTCAGCGACCAGTGCGTCGGCGGCGCTTTGGTTCGTCGCGTAGTTGACCGCCACGCGGTAGCCGGCCTTGGCTGCCAGCCGGCAGATGGCGGCGCCGATGCCGCGGCCGCCGCCGGTGACCAGCAGGACTTTTTTCGTCGCGCTCATTCCTGGCAGCCTTTCAGCGAAAAAACGTCCCACGGCACTTTCGAAAAGCCATTGGCGCCATAGGCGGACGACATCTGCAGCGACGGCCCGAGGTCGGGAAAGATCAGGGTCTTTGGCGCGTCCACGCCTTCGGCCGGCAGCAGAGCGATGTTGCCCTTCTCGTCAGCACTGTAGACGACCCCCTCCCACACCGTGCAGGCGGCGAGCTCGTCGCCGGTGACGTCGCCTGTCGGGCATTTGTACATCAGCGACCCATGCGGCCGCGCCACGCCTTCCGTCCACATGACGATACCGTCGAGCACGACGCCGTTGTCGAGCACCATCTTGAAGGTGTTGGTGACGACGGCCGATCCCCCGGTCGGCCTAAAATCGATCTCGGCCGCGCTTTCGGCATCGCCATAGACGGCGAGCTCGAGCGGACAGGCGGCAAAGGCTGCCGATCCCGTCTGCGCAACACCGGCCGTGCACAACGTGAAAAACAATCCGGAGCGCAAACGAGAGGAGCTCATTCGGTGGCGCAGATCCATTCTCCCGCTCACCTCGACCTACCTTAGAGGTCGAGCACCAGCCGCTCCGGATCCTCCAGGCTTTCCTTGACCCGGACCAGGAAGGTCACCGCTTCCTTGCCGTCGACGATACGGTGATCGTAGGAGAGCGCCAGATACATCATCGGCCGGATCACGATCTGGCCGCCGACCACCACCGGCCGCTCCTGGATCTTGTGCATGCCCAGAATGCCCGACTGCGGCGCGTTGAGGATCGGCGTCGACATCAGCGAGCCGTAGACGCCGCCGTTAGAGATCGTAAACGTGCCTCCTTGCATATCCGCCACGGAAAGCTTGCCGTCACGCGCGGCGACGCCCAGCCTGCCGATATCCTTCTCGATCTCGGCGATCGACATCTGGTCGGCGTCGCGCACGACCGGCACGACGAGGCCCTTTTCGGTGCCGACGGCGACGCCGATATGGGCGTAGTTCTTGAAGATGATGTCGGTGCCGTCGATTTCGGCATTGACGGAGGGGATCTCCTTCAGCGCATGGGTGACGGCCTTGGTGAAGAAGCCCATGAAGCCCAGCTTCACGCCGTGCTTCTTCTCGAAAACATCCTTGTATTTGGTCCTGAGCGCCATCACCGCGCTCATGTCCACCTCGTTGAAGGTGGTCAGCATGGCGGCGGTCGACTGCGCTTCCTTGAGGCGGCGCGCGATGGTCTGCCGCAGCTTGGTCATGCGCACGCGCTCTTCGCGCGACGCGTCGTCGGCCGAGGACGGCGCACGGGCAGCAACCGGTGCAGGGGCCTTCGGCGTCTCGGCCGGCTGCGACGGCGCGCCCCTGGCGATCGCGTCGAGCACGTCGCCCTTCAGCACCTGGCCGCGCTTGCCGGAGCCCGAGACCTGGTCGACCGCGAGATTGCTCTCGGCCAGCAGCTTCGCCGCCGCCGGCGCCGGCGGCATCGCGCGCGCCTCGATCGGCCCGGCATCGCCGGCGATCTTGGCGGTCTCGGCCGCGGCTTGCTCGACTGTGGATGCTGCGGTCGGCGCCGAGGCCTGCGATACCGCGTCCTGCTTCGTTTCAGGAGTTGACGCCTTCGCGGGTGCTGCCGCTTTTGCCCCGTCGCCCGCCGAAATCATGCCGAGCAAAGCGCCGACCTCGACCGTCTCGCCTTCCTTGACGGCGATTTCGCTGAGCGTTCCTGCGGCCGCGGCCGGCACTTCCACCGTTACCTTGTCGGTTTCGAGCTCGACCAGCGGCTCGTCGGTGGCGATCGCGTCGCCCACCTTCTTGAACCATTTGCCGATGGTCGCCTCGGTGACGGATTCGCCAAGAGTGGGGACGCGGATTTCGGTAGCCATTGTGCCTGTCCGTTTTTCTGTCGGTTCTGTTCTATTCGCCGAGCTCTGTTCTATTCACCGAGCGCGTCTTCGAGCAAGGCGGCAAGCTGGGCGAGATGCTTCGACATCAATCCGGTGGCCGGCGACGCGGCGGCCGGCCGGCCGGTATAGCGCACCCGCTGATGCTTGGCGTCGATATGCGCCAGCACCCATTCCAGATACGGATCGATGAACGACCAGGCGCCCATATTCTTGGGCTCCTCCTGGCACCACACCATCTCGGCGTTGCGGAAGCGCGACAGTTCGGTGATCAGCGCCTTGGCCGGGAAGGGATAGAGCTGTTCGACGCGCAGCAGATAGATGTCGTTGATGCCGCGCTTCTCGCGCTCCTCGTAGAGGTCGTAATAGACCTTGCCCGTGCAGAGCACGACGCGGCGGATCTTCGAATCCTTGGTGAGCTTGATCGCTTGGCCGGGGAGCTGCTGGGCATCGTCCCACAACAGCCGGTGGAACGCGCTTTCGCCCGACATCTCCGGCAGTGTCGACACCGCCCGCTTGTGACGCAGCAGCGACTTCGGCGTCATCAGGATCAGCGGCTTGCGGAAATCCCGCTTCAACTGCCGGCGCAGGATGTGGAAGTAGTTGGCCGGCGTCGTGCAGTAGGCCACCTGCATGTTGTCTTCGGCGCAAAGCTGCAGGAAGCGCTCGAGCCTGGCCGACGAATGTTCCGGCCCCTGGCCTTCATAGCCATGCGGCAACAGGCAGACGAGGCCCGACATTCTGAGCCACTTGCGCTCGCCCGACGAGATGAACTGGTCGAACACCACCTGGGCGCCGTTGGCGAAATCGCCGAACTGGGCTTCCCAGAGCGTCAGCGCCTTCGGCTCGGCCAGGCTGTAGCCGTATTCGAAGCCGAGCACGGCCTCTTCCGACAGCATCGAGTTGATGACCTCGAAGCCGGCTTGCGCCGCCGACAGATTGTTGAGCGGAATGTAGCGCGTCTCGTCGCGCTGATCGTAGAGCACGGAGTGGCGTTGCGAGAACGTGCCGCGCTCCGAATCCTGTCCGGACAGCCGGACCGGATTGCCGTCGAGCAGGATGGCGCCGAAGGCCAGCGCCTCGGCCGTCGACCAGTCGATGCCTTCGCCCGACTCGATCGCCTGGCGGCGATTCTCGAGAAACCGCAGGATCGTCTTGTGGGCCTCGAAATCCTTCGGCACCTCGGTCAGCTTCTTGCCGATTTCCTTCAGCGTCTTGACCGGCACGGCGGTCTTGCCGCGCCGCTGTTCGTCCTGGTTGTCGGCCGTGCGCAGGCCCGACCAGGCGCCATCCAGCCAGTCCGCCTTGTTTGGCTTGTAATGCTGGCCGACTTCGAATTCCTGCTCGAGATGTGCCCGCCAGTCGGCCTTCATCTTGTCGAATTCGGCCTGGGTAAGGTGGCCCTCGGCGATCAGCCGGTCGGCATAGATCTGCACCGTCGTCTTGTGGCTGCGGATGTTGCTGTACATGATCGGCTGGGTGAAAGCCGGCTCGTCGCCCTCATTGTGGCCGAAGCGGCGGTAGCAGAACATGTCGACCACGACAGGCTTGTGGAACTTCATGCGGAATTCGATCGCCACCTTGGTGGCATGGACCACGGCTTCCGGATCGTCGCCGTTGACGTGGAAGATCGGCGCCTCGATCATCTTGGCCACATCCGATGGGTAGGGCGACGAGCGCGAGAAGCGCGGATTGGTGGTGAAGCCGATCTGGTTGTTGATGATGAAATGCAGCGTGCCGGCGACGCGGTGGCCGCGCAGGCCCGACAGGCCGAGGATTTCGGCAATCACGCCCTGGCCGGCAAAGGCGGCGTCGCCGTGCAGGAGCAGCGGCAGCACCTTGGCGCGCTCTTCCAGCGGCACGATCTCCTCGCGGCTGCGGCCGAACAGAGAGTCCTGCTTGGCCCGCGCCTTGCCCATCACCACCGGATCGACGATTTCCAGATGCGAGGGATTGGCGGTCAGCGACAGGTGCACCTTGTTGCCGTCGAACTCGCGGTCCGACGAAGCACCGAGATGGTACTTCACGTCACCCGAGCCCTCGACCTCGTCGGGTGCGGCCGAGCCGCCCTTGAACTCGTGGAAGATGGCGCGGTGCGGCTTGGCCATCACCTGGGAGAGCACGTTCAGCCGGCCGCGATGCGCCATGCCGAGCACGATCTCCTTCATGCCGAGCTGGCCGCCGCGCTTGACGATCTGCTCCAGCGCCGGGATCAGCGCTTCTGCGCCGTCGAGGCCGAAGCGCTTGGTGCCCTTGTACTTGACGTCGATGAACTGCTCGAAGCCTTCGGCCTCGACCAGCTTCTGCAGGATCGCCCTCTTGCCGGCAGCGGTGAAGGAGATCTCCTTGTCGGTGCCCTCGATGCGCGCCTGGATCCAGGCCTTCTCCTCGGGATCGGAAATATGCATGAACTCGACGCCGAGCGTCGAGCAATAGGTGCGGGTCAGGATATCGAGCATCTGCCGGATGGTGCCGAATTCGAGGCCGAGCACATTGTCGAGGAAGATCGGGCGATCGTAATCGGCGGCGGTGAAGCCGTAATTTTCCGGCGACAGCTCGTTATAGTCCTCGAGCGGCTTGGCGATGCCGAGCGGATCGAGATTGGCGTGCAAATGGCCACGCATGCGGTAGGCACGGATCATCATGATGGCGCGCACGGAATCGCGCGTCGCCTGATGCACGTCGGCGTCGGAAAGGGAGACGCCGTTCATCACCGCCTTGTGCTGGACCTTCTTCTCGATGTGCTTCTCGACGATGCCCCAATTGCCGTCGAGCGCCGACACCAATTCGCCATTGGCCTGCAGCGGCCATGAGGGCTTGGCCCAAGAGGCGCCCTTGGCATTCTTGCGGACATCGCCGGCGTCGTCCTTCAGCGCCGCGAAGAAATCCCGCCATTCGGGATCGACTGAAGAGGGATCGTCCTCATAGGCGGCGTAGAGCGCGTCGATATAGTCGGCATTGCCGCCATAGAGGAAAGAGGTAAGCGAGAATTGGTCGTTGGCCTGATCTTGTCTTGCCATTTTCTCAGCGGAGCGCCTGCTCCGTCTCCTTTTTTAGGGGAGTAGGGGAGTAGGGCAGTACGGCAGTAGGGCAAGATACGCCCGGTTCCCCTATTGCCGTACTGCCCTACTCCCCTACTGCCTTACTTTCCTTTTATCGCCTCGACCAGCGTCGTGCCGAGCCGGGCCGGCGACGGCGAAACCCTTATCCCAGCCGATTCCATCGCCGCGATCTTGTCCTCGGCGCCGCCCTTGCCGCCGGAAATCACCGCGCCGGCATGACCCATGGTGCGGCCGGCCGGCGCCGTGCGCCCGGCGATGAAACCGGCCATCGGCTTCTTGCGGCCACGCCTGGCTTCGTCCTTGAGGAACTGCGCGGCGTCTTCCTCGGCCGAGCCGCCGATCTCGCCGATCATGATGATCGACTGGGTCTCGTCGTCGGCGAGGAACATCTCCAGCACGTCGATGAACTCCGTGCCTTTGACGGGATCGCCACCGATGCCGACGGCGGTGGTCTGGCCGAGGCCGACATTGGTGGTCTGGAACACTGCCTCATAGGTAAGCGTTCCCGAACGGGAAACAACGCCGACCGAGCCCTTGCGGAAGATGTTGCCGGGCATGATGCCGATCTTGCATTCGTTGGGGGTCAGGACGCCGGGGCAGTTGGGGCCGATGAGCCGCGATGTCGAGCGGTCGAGCCTTGCCTTGACCTTGATCATGTCGATCACCGGGATGCCCTCGGTGATGCAGACGATCAGCGGGATCTCGGCTTCGATCGCTTCCAGGATCGCCTCTGCGGCGCCCGCCGGCGGCACATAGACAACGGAGGCATTGGCGCCGGTCGTTGCCTTGCCTTCGGCAACCGTGGAAAAGATCGGCAGGCTCTCGCCCTTGGCGCCGGTCCACGTCTCGCCACCCTTCTTGGGGTGGATGCCGCCGACCATTTTTGTCCCGTGATAGGCCAGCGCCTGCTCCGTATGGAACGTGCCGGTCTTGCCGGTCAGGCCCTGCACGAGGACCTTGGTGTTCTTGTCGACGAGAATGGACATGGTGGTCCTTTTTACAAACCGTTGATGGAGGAAGGCTGCGCGGTCATCGTCAGGTCAGAGCCGCTTGAGATCGGCGACGGTGAGGTCGCTCTTGGCATTGCCGGTGTTGAGCGTCGTCGCCGGCTCGAACATCAGCACCACCGGCTCCTCGCTCAGCGAGCGCGGCCGATGCTCGACCGCCCGCGGCACGACGATGAACTCGCCGCTGCCAAGCTCCACCGTGCCGTCGCGGAAATCGATAGCGATGCGGCCGCGCAGCACCAGAAA
>NZ_RZSW01000001.1:0-62582 GCF_003997375.1 Mesorhizobium sp. M5C.F.Ca.IN.020.29.1.1
ATGAGCCTGGCGTCAGGACGGATTCTCATTTTGGGGTTTCCAACTCTAGGCGGAACGTTGCGGAAACCGATCTTGGAAACCGGCCATCCAAGCGACTGAATTTGTTACCTATCGTAGGAACCGCTTGCTTCTTGCATATTGAACAATTCCAATGGCTTAGAAACAGGTTTCCAAAAGGTTTCCAGAACAGGTTTCCATCGGTCATTTCACGACCGAAATTTTCGGCTGCTCCGGGCTTCCTCGATCTTCGTTACCTTCTCCATGGCCTTCACCGCAAGCCTGGTCTGCGAGGCTTCTCGGCTGTAGAGCTCGGCATAGGCAATGTTCTTGTGGCCGAGTATCTCCATCAACTGTCGCGTCGATGCGTCTGCCTCGGCCAGCTTGACGCCAAGGGCCTTGCGCAGGCCGTGCATCGTGTACCCTGGCTCGATCCCGGCGTCCCTGCACCAGTCGGCCATGCGCGTGCTGAGAGAGCCGTCCGTGTATGCGCCGCCCCGCGATGAGACCAGCACTGTCTCGGTATCTCTCGACAGCGGTGCGAGTTCGCGATCGAGCATTGGCGTCATTGGCAGGAACAGTTTCTTGCCGCGCTTCCGCCCCTTGAACTGGACGAACTCGAATCCGTCGACGGTGTGAATCTCCCCGTCGGCCGCAATGTGCTTCGTTGTTTGGTGATCCCAGCGAAGCCGGGTGATGTCGCTCACGCGGTTGCCGAGCCAAAGCGCCAGGGCGTAGGCGGTGCGCTGCCGTGTGCCAACTTCCCATCTGGCCTCGTATTTCGCCATGATCTCGAGCGGCCACGCTTTGTGGCCATCGGTCTGCGGGTTCCGCGTCATCTTGTAGGTTGGATCGACCTCGATCCATTCCTCGTCGATCGCCACCATGATCAGCTTGCGAAGGCAGATCAGAACGATGCGTTCCATGTGCGGTGTATCGCGGAAGGCGGACAGGATCGACTTGACATGGGAGCGCTTCAGATCCTCGACGGGCCCATCACCGAGCATCATCTTGCCGCCGGCCGGCATTGACAGGATGCGCTCGATCGTCTGCTGATAGCGGGTGCTGCTCTTGTCATCGAGCGCAAGCCATTCATCGGTCTTCTTCAGCAGACGGTAGGCGGCTTTGAGGCTTCGCGGGCTGGCGCTGCCCGGCATCTGCACAACGGGCGCTGGCCGTCCAAGGACGGCGTTCTGGTAGGCTTCGTCGAACTCCGCAGTGTGCGGCTCGCCCGGCAGCATCACGTCCTTCTTGCCGCTTCTGCGCAGGCGCCAGCGCACCTTGCCATGACGCGTCGTCATGTCGGAAACGCCGGGGTAGTCAGGATGCTTCATGGCGGGACCATAGCGCGCCGGCTATTTCACCGAATAGAGGCCGTCGAAGAAATTTCTGTGGCCATCTTCGGGGATATCGGTAAAGGCGAGGTCGACTGCGACGCGGTCCCACACGGTCCGCCCGTCCAGGCGCTTCGGCTTCGGCATCCGGCCGTCCTTGACCATTTCGTCAAATTTGGTCGCGCCGACGCCGATGTAGCGCGCCGCTTCGTCTCGGGACAGCCCGCGCGGCGGATATGCGATAGGATCAGATCGCGTCATCCCTGCCTCCCACTTGCGGGAGAGACTTGACCGGCGAGGCGGTCGAGCCGTTCGATTTCAGCGGCTATGAGGGCGCCAGCCTTGACGAGATCGCGGCGGCGGTCGGTGGGTTTCCACCAATCAAGCGACCAAGGCCATCTGCTTGGCGCGCGGTCCAATGAGATAAAGCCATGGCCTTTGGCGGAAGCGGCATAGCACGCTGCGGCGGCCGCTAGTTCACCGGCGCTGTGTGCGTCGTCATGCTCTGGCGTCCAGCCTTCGGCGCTGATCTGCCTCTGGCGTTCGGATGCAATGTCAGCAATCGCGCTGCTCACCATATCTCCCGGCACTGCCTGGGCAGGGGCGAGGGCAACAGGCAGCGCTGACCCTACAGGCCTGGCGGCTTGCTTCGCCCTGATCTTGTCTACCTTGGTCCAGATACGTGCCAGCTCGGTTTCGCCGGCCTCGTGCATGTCGAGATCGTGGGCTAGGCAGTATGCCGCCAGCGTGATCTGAACGCCGCCGGCTTCTTGGGATGGCTCGCCGGCTTCGCGGTTCCAAACATAGTCCCGCAGAGCCAGCACGCGAGCCGGATCGTAGCCGCCCGACTGCAAGAGTTCGAAGACTTCCTCCAAGAGCCTGTCGCCGCGCTCCACCTTGTCGGCGCTAATCTCGGGGCCGAAGCAGGCCATCATCCACGGCTGGACGCGGGCCTGAAGCGATTCGTTCACCGCTGCCTCAGCGGGGGCAGATGTCGGGTCGGTCATGCGGTCCTCGCGGTGTAGAGCGACCGACGCGGGCACGCATGGCCCTTCGGTGCTGGTTTCTCGGGTTTTGGTGGGCCGGGGATAGAGCGCTTCGGCTTGGTGATCCCGATGTGCTTCTTGCGCACCGCGGCGACCTTGGCCTTGTCGGTGACGTCGGCAGCGGTCTTGACCGTGTGGCAGGGCTTCTTGTGGATCGGAGCGAGATTGGTTTCCCGGTTCTCGCCGCCGTTGATCAGCGCCTTGATGTGGTCTGTCTCGTGAGCCTGGTGCGGCTTCTGAATCGGTTGGCCGCAGAAATGGCAGATGCCGTTGTCACGATCGAACACGCGCTGGCAGACGCGCGGCGGCGCCTTGGTGTTGTCGGTCTTGCCAACCCACTCTTTGACGGCGCGCGCCATCAGGCGGCCCTTCCCATGTGGTTGGCCTGGCTGGTGAACCGGCCGTCGACAATCTCGATGATCTGGTCGCGAAGCTTTTCCCAATTCTCGCCGTCGCCGAGCAGGCGGTGGCAGATCGCGAACACCGCCCGCTCGAAAAACCGCAGGAACGCCGCCTGGTCCATGCTGACGAAGGCGATCGACTTCGGCACGTAATGCGGATTGCCCATATGGTCGATCGAGGTCTTGACGTGGCCGGTGGCGTATTTGATCCAGTCGAGCAGGGTTTCCTCGTCGCCCTCCCATGCGCCGCCGTCGATGACGTGGCGGATCAGCAGGAAGAGCATCCGGTGATGCCGGACGTTTCGCGGGGTGTGGATCTCGGTCAGGACCTCCTTGCCGCGCTTCATTGCGAGCAGCATCTCGAATCCGTCGTTATCGCACGGCACCAGGCAGTGCATGCCGGCGATGACGTCGTGGCGGAAGGCTGCTTTGGAGGTCATGCTGCAATGCCTCTCTGGCCCAGCAACTCGATCTCCATCATGCCCGGGTAGCAGGCGGGCGATCGGCCCCGGATCTGTTTGACCATCTTGACCAAGTCGAGCTCATAGCCGTGGGCGCGAAGGAACAGGTACAAGTCGGCCGCGGTTTTGGTCGGATGCGTCAGAAGGCGGTCGAAGGTCAACGCGATCGATGGCAGGCGCCCCTTGGCGCCGATCGCGGCCATGTTTGGCGCTCGGTCACTGCGTAAACCGCTGACCATCGCGCGGAGCGTCTGCCGGTTCGACGCTACCGGACCGCCGAAACCACGCACCATCTTTATCTGCGACCTGGCCTGCTCGACGACACCGCGATCGAGCCAGATGACGATATGGTTCGGCATGGCGCCGATCGGCAGCCTGGCCGGGTCAATGAGTTTGATGGCGGTACCGCGTAGAGCGGCGAAGGCTGCCGGGTCAAAGCTGCCGAACATGCTGGCGCTGGTTTCGAAGGCCGGCCAGTCGCCGATGCATTTGACGCCGCCGGCCTGCAGCATCTGCATCATGAGCGACGTGCCACAGCGGCCGAGGCCAGCGACGACGATGGCGGGGAGTTTTGTCATGATGTCCAATCCCAAAAGCCCTGCGCGCCCTTGGCCGGTCTGATCGGCTCGATCAATACGATGTCGGTCAGCGGCCAAGCCCAATTGCTGTGCGCCTGCCTGTCGCTGTCGTTCACCTTGCCGCCAAATTCCGGGATGATGGCAGTGCCGAGCTTCGGCTGGCCGAGCACGGCCGTACCGAGGATCGAGGCGAGCGGCAGGGCGAGCGGATTCGAGTGCCAGCGTTCGAGCATTGCCAGAGCTTCCGGCTTCAAAGCCGTCGACCACGGTTCAGCCGAGCGCAGGCGCAAGATCAAGTCTGCTATCTCGGCCTTCTTGACCGGCCGCGCACCGGCGTGGATGGCAATCCGCTGGCCGATGATGGCCTTCGGAGCGTACCAGCCGCGGAACTCGTAGGGCTTGACGCCGCCCATGATCAGCGTCGCCCAGGGCTGCCAGATGGTCAAAGCTTTCATCGGATTTCCCTCACGCTGAAGCTCGGGCGCGGCTTGGCCTCGTCGACCTCGTCGCCGAGCACGACCACAGGCAGACGAAGCTCCTGCGCGTCGCTCGACAGCGTCGGATGCGTCCAACTGACGCCCATGGGCAGATCGCAGAAGAACACCAGCGGCTTGTCGCAGTTGATGCACTTGCCGGTGATGTCGGCCTGCTTGATCGTGTCGTCCTCGAAGCGGGCCACGTTGATCTGGAACGAGAAATCCAGATGCGGGCATTGCGATGAACCGCTCATCAGCGCGCCTCCGGCATGGCGTTGTGTTCGATGCCGTCGAGCAGGCGGCCGGCGGCTTTCTTGCCGACGCGGTAGACCGAATGCAGTCGCGCCTGATCGTGATTGGCGCGGATTGCTTCGCCGCGACGCTTCCCGTCCGGATAAGCCAGATCGGTTGAACGGTAGAGCGTGCCATCGTCGGCCAGGGCGTGCATCTCGTGACCGCCGAAGACAGGTTCCTCCAAGCCCCACGCGCCCCACTGCTTGAAGAAGAACGGCACGCCGGCGGCGGCACACTGGTCGCGGATCGAGCGGGCCCAGGCGGGATGCATCGGCCGGGCGCCGGGGCCGCTCTCGCCGCCGACGATGATCCAGTCCAGCCCGGTCACGCCGTCACAATCATTCGAATAGGCCGAGGCGCTATCGCTGTTCTCGACCCAAGCCTCCGCCGTCAGCGAATTGGCCCGAATATCGGCGTCGTCGTCTCGCCAGCAAATCGATGTGAAGTCGATCGGCCCTAGAAGCGGTTCAGCTGAGACGAAGCGAATCGCAGCCGGCGTCATCAGCAGATGCGGGATCCGTTCGTCAGCCTCCTGCTGCCGCTCGGCTGAGACGCCAAGCCAGACGTTGGGGAAAGGCCAATCTTGCTCCTCCATCCAGCCGGCAGCGCATGGCGAGCGAGTGATGTCGCACGCGATCTGGTCGAACCGCCTCGGGGTATAACCGTGCTCGCCGGCCGCACGGAGCTCGGTGTCGATCTTCTCGAAATACTCCCGCATGCGCTTTGCGCGCTTGGTCAGCACCTGAAACGTGTGCTGCGGCGCCAGCGCCATGATGGCGAAAACCTTGTCGATCCACTCGTCTGGCACGTTCTCGGCGAACAGGTCGCCATGGGCGCAGACGAAGATCCGGCGCGGCTGCTTCCACTTCAATGGCTGATCGAGCCATTGCTCATTGAGCCGAACCTCGCCGGTCCAGACCGGCCCGGCCTTGGTGTCGCGCGTGAGGCCCCTGCGGCTTTCGATGTGCTTGAGCCGCGTTCCAGCCAGTTTCATCGCATAGCAATTGGTGCAGCCGGGGGAGACGATGGAGCAGCCGACGATGGGATTCCACGTCGCGTCGGTCCATTCGATGTGCGTACCGTCGGCCATGATATCAGCCACCGTTCAACGGATGCTGCGCCAAAGCCTGGCGCTCTTCCTCGCTCATGCTCACGCGGTCGAAGTGGCGCGACATGATAGCAACCAGCCGGTCCCAATCCGGCGGAAACAGCGTCTCCTGCAGGTGGACAAACTCGGAGTGGATCTCGCCCCAATCGCCTTCGTCCTGGGCCTTGCTGAACCGCTCTTCGGCGTCTTTCAGCATGTCGTCGGGATTGGCGAACTCGGTCTTGGCCGGCGCCGCTGCGGCCTTCTTGGCGGCCGGCGGTGGCGGCGCGACGATCTCTTCTCCGACGATCTCGGCGTCGACGACATCGCCTTCCACGATCTTGCTGTCGATCTCGACAGTTTCATCGGTCGGCGCGGCGATCTTCGCGGCAGGAGCAGGCGGTGGCGCCGGCGGCAACGTCGCCTCATGCTCGATGAGCGTGCGGCCTTCCATCTCTTCGGCCGCGTACATCGAGCCGACCTCTTCGGGGAAGGCTTTGCGCAGCGCGGCGGCCTCGACGCACTTGTCCAGCTGGCCGCGCGGGCGCTTGCCCCACATATCGTTCGGCACTTCCATCTTGCCGACCGAGGCGTAGGTTTCCTCCCAATAAATCTTGGTGTGGAAGGCTGCCTTTTCGCCATGCACCCAGCGATAGACGACGACGCTCGCCCACTCAGGAAAGCGGACCGTCTTTGTGAATTTCTCGGTGCCGACCTTGCGCTGGTTCTCCCACTTGTCCTTTTCGCCGGTGAACGTGCGCTCGACCATCGGCCCGAAGATCACTTCGTCGATGCCGCCATAGTCGCCGGTGCGCGTGGCCGTGGTGCGGATTTCCGATATTCCGGGCCAGACCGTCTCGACCATCCTTTTCAGGGCGCTCGAATACATCGGCACGATGTGAACCGGCTTCTTGTAGATATCGAGCTTGCGGGCGCGGCAGTAGGACAGCGCCATGGAGATCGCCTCGACGCTCTGCGCCGCCGGGAATATCTGGTCGACGAGAACCCGCCACTCAGCGGCCCCGATTTCGAACTCCTTGGCGAGCGACGCTGCGATCGGCAAGCGGGAAGGCTGAAGGACAGTGACGGCGTTCATTGTTGCGGTTCCTCTCGCGGTGGCAGGTTTCAGGCGGCAGCCTGGTCGGGATGGTTCTTGGCGTAGTGGATCGCAGGCTCGGGCAGTATCCCGAGCGCCAGCATCTTGCGGAACACGTCGGCGGTCGCCCTGGCATCGCAGCCGGCGTCATGGGCGCGCTGGTTGACGATGCCGAAATGCGTGCAGATGTCGGACAGCTTCGGGAAGCCGCCCTTGCCGCTGGCCTTCTGGACGCCGAGATTCATGCTCGAGCGCATCAGGCAGACGTTCAGCGTCTTTTCGAAGCGATCGTCGAGCCCGGCGCGGCGCAGCTCGCCGCGCATTTGCTTGAGATCGAACTGCGCATGGTAGGCGACCATCACATAGCCGGCGTCGACGACGCGGGCATACTGGTCGAGCACATCGAGCACCGAGGCGCCGTGCTCATGCAGGAACTCGGTCGTCAGCCCGTTCGCCGCGCTTGCCTCCGGCGTCATCTCCCAGCCGTCCGGCTTGACGAACAGGTCGATCGCGCGTTCCTCGACGAGGTTGTCGTCGAGCAGCACGATGCCGAGTTGCGCCAGGCGCGGCTGGCTGGGATCGTCGGCGGGCACCGGCTTGCCGTCGGCATCCTTGAAGCGAAAGAACCCGTTGGTTTCGGTGTCGAACACGGCATATTTGGTCATGCGGCTTCTCCTGGTTGCCCTTCGGTGGGCTCGTTGAAATTCAATAAGGGATGGGATCTGGCGCTATCGGCGGCGGCTCTGGCTCGGCCGGCACAGCCTCGGGATCGATGCGCTGAACCTGCGGTGCCCACCACGTCGCGTAGTTGCCATCGCCGAACGACACCCAAAGGTGTTCCTCGCCGATCGCCAGCACGGTCGCGTGAGCGTGGCCCTTCTCAGGGCACCACACCGTGTCGCCGACGAGGATGTTTGGGCGGACCATGGTGACGTCCGACATCTCGACGAAAATGTCGTGATACGGCTCGACCTGAACCTTGATCTTGCCCTCGTGGACGTAGTCGCCTGCGATTACGCCTTGGATCGACACCCGGTCGCCTTTGCGGAATTTTGCCATCACGCGGCCCGCCTTTCCTCGACGGCTTTCATGCCGGGAACCTGGACGCCGGATTTCGCTGCACGGTTGGCGAGCGTCTGGATGACCTCGCGGACCTCTGGACGGTCCTTGAGCGCCATCACCAGCGCGTCGTAGTCGGTGATTTCGGCGGTCACGAAGGTGCGCAGCGAAACCTTGGCGCCGGTCCTGCCTGCGCCGGAATTGCGCGCTTCGGTGTCGCGCTGCGCGTCCGCAGCCTTTTCGGCCAGGCGGTCGGCTTCGCGCGCGGCCTCTTCGGCAAAGTTCGAGGCAACGCCGGGCGCGGCTGCCGCTTCGGCCGCCTTGAGTGCCGCGGCTTCGGCCTCGCGCCGGACCTTGTCGGCTTCCTCGCGTGCCTTGCGCTGACGTTCCTGCTCGATGCGGTCCTGCTCGCGCAGAAAGTCGTCGAGATGACGCTTGAGCTTCTTCGACAGCGCGTCGGCGTCTTCTTTCAGGCCGCGCCACTTGTCGTCGACGGCGCGGCCGGCATCGAGATGCGGCTGCTTCTCGACCTTGTGCAGATCGGTCGCGCGCTTGGCGATCGTCGCCAGCCGCTTCGACCAGACCGCGGCCCGGTCGGCGTCGTCCTTGGTCTGGATCGGCTTGCGCAGGAAGGTGACGGCGAGCTCGGTTTCGGCCAAAAACTCGGCCGACAGTGCCTCGTGCGGATCGTCCGACTTCGGCAGGTTGTGGCCGATCGCCGGCGGATCGTCGGGCCACTGGCCGCCGGCCGCGACGGCGCGGTAGATTTCTTCCGAAACCGGATGCTCGCAACAGAACGTCCAGGTGCTGTTGGCGTCGACGCGGCGGTTGGCGACGGTCGCCACCATGCCGGCGTCGGTTGGCCAGATCGCGACCGGCACCCACGGACCGTCCTTGTGCGCCCGCTTGCGGTAGAAACCGGGCTGCGGCTCGTCTTCGTGGATCTTGAGCTTGCGCCCGATTTCATGCGGGCTCTCGAGCGCTTCGCGCCACCAGTCGTAAGACCACATCATGCCGCCATCCTCCTGTTTTTCCTGTCGTCGTAGATTGCGAGCCACCACGCGATGATCGCGGCCCGGTAGGGCTCGCCGACGCGCTGGTCGTTCGGGTCGCTGGCCTCGCGCTCGATCCAGCGCAGGCGCTGTGTGTGGTCGCCGAGGTAGATCATCATGCGGAAGGCGTCGGCGATCTGCATGTCGACCGCGTAGCAGCCGGTCGAGCCGGCCGGCGGCACATCGGCGTGCCATTCCGACCACATCGCCAGGGCGTCGATAATGCTTGGTCCGGTCATGCGCGTGCGGCCTTCCTGTCGTTCTGCCGGGCGGTGTCGCGCGCCGCGCGAATGGTGCGGTCGACATGGTCCTCGCCGACGGTCAGAAGGTTTGAAATATCGGCGGTGCAGAACTGGCCGCTCGACCACAGGACGATTGCCGCCATGGCGAGATCGCCTGAAAGAAAGCCGCCAGATGCGCGGTCCTTGCAGCGGCATTCGCGGGCGCCGGTCATGGCTGCACCTGCGCAGCGCGCTCGTGCTTGGTGATGGCGTCTGGCACGTTCTGGCAGACGCAATAATCGTCGGCACCAAGGCAGCCACAGCGCGCGCCTTGGGCCTTCTGCTCGGCACCAGTGAGGATGCGCTCGTCTGCCTTTTCGAAGCGCTTGGTGCTTTTGTTATAGACGATCCGCCCCGGCTGGGCCTGCATTGCGTCGCGCAGATCGTAAGAAGCCTGCGGCGTCGAAACCCCGAACTTGGCCTGGATATGCTCGCGGTTGATGAAGCCGAAAATCTCGACCGTCTCGGCTATCCATGCGATGCGTGCGCGCTTGAACCAGTCGCTCATCGTCTCAATCCCCGCTGTCGTATGACATGTCGCAACCGCAGTGCTTGCACTCGCCGCGATGGTTGCCACGGTTCGATTGCTCGCGGGTCGCTGTTTCGATGCGCTCATGGCCGGGGCAGGCCGCCTCACGTGCAACGCGGGCCTGATAGCGAATGGCGAATATCTGCCCGTCTGGATCAAGCAGGCCGATTTCCTCTTCGGTCAGCAGGCCGACCGGCGTGCGGCGAACGCGGGCGATGCGCTCTTCCGGTGTCTCGACCGACATCACAGCTTCTCCCGATCGCGATAGTCGGAATAGCCATCCGGGCTGTGCTGGAAGTCGACGAGGTCATCGCGGCGCGTCACCTGCGACAGCGCGAACTCACCATCGGCATAGGCGACAAAAGCCTTGAGTACCGCGAAGTCGCCAGGGTCGAGCATCTGCGCATAGCGGTTGCCGCCATGGACTGACGTGGAAATCTTCCCGGCGGCGCGGGCCAGTGCAGCCAGGCGTTCGGCCTTCTGCTGGCCGAAGTCGATGACGCTCGGGGCGATGTTGATGGACGGAGCGGCGCACTTCGCCAGCGTCTCGGCAAGCAGTGCGACCTGGGCGGCGATGGCGCTCATGACGCACCGCCATTCGTCTTGCGACGTTTGTTCCAAGCCTTGATAGCCGCCGCGTAGGTCGACTTTTCCGGCCCGGTCGCGTTGCAGTCCTCGCAGCGAACAACCGCGCCGCCATTCAGGTCTTCAACCTTCGAGCCGGCGCGGATCGGGTGTTCGAACGGGCATTTCTCGATTTCGGTGGCCATCGGGCTCTCCCTCTGTGTCGAAGGAAAGCGTCGCATACAAATGTAGGCGCGTCAAACGGAAAGTTCTACAAACGTAGACAGACCGCACAAAAAAATCCCGACTCGCGAGAGCCGGGACAGTCCAGGGTGGTTCAGTTGGCCGTGCGTCTGCTGATGTCGGCTACGTCTTGAAGGATGGCGGCAAGTTTCTCTGGTGATTGGCGCACCACGAGCGGCAGCCGATCGTCCGCGAAACGCAAAACGAAGAGCCTGTCGCCGGTATCGCCATCAACATAGACGTCAGTCTCGGCTGGACTGACGGCAGTGCGTAGGAGGTCATCGAAGGCGCGAACGCCAGCATCCTTTTTCATCGATTGCCGGTAGTGCATCAGGATTGCGGTGTTGCGAATCTCGATGTCTGCGGCGGCGATCTGTGACAGCGATACGCTCAGGCCGATAGGTCCATTAGATGTGCGTAATGTAATGGTGGCGTCGTCGCCGTCGGGGTGAACTATCGATCGAATGCCTAAAAGCTCTAGGAGCTCCGGACGCTGCTTAATGTCAATTTCAGTCGAAGAAGTGCTGCCGGCCGCGTGGCCGCCGCTGGAAGATATTGTCATTTCTGTGAGATTCCGCCCTGCTACTTTATTGCCCTTACGGGATCGACACTCAGAACCGGTGGGCTGAAATGCAAATCACGAAACGCAGCGGCGTTAACTAATCCCCACAATTAATTTATATGGGTAACAAACCGTTACTGATCGCTGCGCTGCTTCTCGTTGTCGATGAGCGCGTTGATCTGGGCCTTGAGCCGGTCGGCGACTTCAGGCCGAAAACCGCGAAGCTGCTTGTCGATGCTGACCTTCGCGATCTCCTTCTGGCCCTTGCCTGTAAGCAGCCAGTCGTGATCGACATTGAAGGCGGCGGCGATAGCTGATGACCATTCGGATTTCTTGCTGCTGCGGGATTCGATCTTCTCGATCGTGACGCGCGGGCACTCTATGCCGGCTGCCTTCGTGACGCGGTCGGCAAGCTCCTGGAGCGACCAGTTCCGCGCCGTCCGTTCTTCTCTGACCCTGTCGCCGAAATTTGCCATGTCTACAAAGGTATCGCTTTATTTGCCTACAATGGTATTGACACTCCCGCCTACATTTGTATGGTGAGCCATGGACGAGAACCAAATCACTAAGGTCAAGGCCGAGCGGCGAGCCGCCCTTTCATCTGCCTGCACGGCAGTTGGTGGCGAGGCGAAGTTGGCGGAACTGATCGGCAAGACGCGCAGCCACGTCACGACGTGGAAATACAGGGGCATGATCCCTGCGGACCAGGTCATCCCGATCGAGCAGGCGTCCGGCGTATCGCGCCATGTCATGCGGCCGGATGTATTTGGGCCAGCGCCCGACCAATCGGAGGAAGCAGCATGAGCTTCGTGGTCTTCATCGCCGGCCTGCTGCTGTCGTGCTTTGCCGGCTGGCGCATGGCCAACGGCATCCACCCGCCGCAGACCAACCTGACGCTCGGCGTCGTGGCGTTCACCGGATACGCGGTGATGCTGGTCGCCTTCATCTTCGTGAGGAACTGATGATCCGCAAATCCAAATCCGAGCCGGTCCGCGAAGAGACGATCATCACGTCGCAGACCGCCGCCGCAGGCCAACTGCGCGCGTTCTTCGAACGCTGGCAGCGGTTGGAGGAAGAGAAGCAGACCATCTCGGACGATCTCAAGGAAATGTTCGCCGAGGCCAAAGGCACCGGCTTCGATACCAAGGCGATGCGCGCCGTGTTCCGCGACAAGATGAAGGATCAGGCCGAGTTGCAGGAAAACGAGGCCATCTACGACCTTTACTGGACTGCGCTTGAACAGCCTCCCGCGCGTCCCGCGCCTGCGCACGTAGAAAACATTACGCAATTTCCGCGCGCCGTGAAGGCCAAGCCCGCTGACGGCGGCGCCGACATCACGATGAAGCACACCAACATCGCGACCGAATTGCCGCCGCATGACGCCGAAACTGGCGAGATCCTCGACGACAAGCCGGAAACCATTCCGTCGCAGACCCAAGCAGACGATGCCGTGCCGTCTGGCGACCAGAGCACGGCAACCATTTCCGAGACCCAAGAGAGGCCCTCGACCAACGATGAGGCATCCCCGGAGGCAGGTCCGCAAGCCGAAGCCTCCCTTGTCGGGATCGATACCGGGATGCTTGCGGATCGTGAGGGCCGCAACGAAGGGGAGGCGGCTCCGGTCGACCTCCCCACCAATTCCGAAATTAAACCTGACCCGTCCCTTTCGGAGGCTCACGACGGCGAGCCTAAGCCAAGCCCGGCACCGAGCAGCGCTAAAAGCGAGGTTGCTCATAGCCTCGTCGGTCAGGTCGGCGAAGAGCCGGGATGTCATGTCGGGAGCAATGCCGGGCAAGCCGTCACCATTTCTGATGCGGACGTACCGGCCTTTCTCAAGGCTGGTGTGACGCAGGCAATCACCAGGCTCCGTCCACATTGCCTCAACCCTTCGGAGTGCGCCGGCTACGGCCGGGTGCACTGCCACAAATGCACGACCGCCATGGAGGCCAAGTCGTGATGTCATTCCTGCCGCCGCATCCCCCCGCCCAACCGCCAGCGACGGCAGGAGTCCGCGGGAACGCCGTGACGCTGACCAACCCCTGTCACTCCGGCGTTCCCGCTTCCACCTTCAACGGGAGGGGACGACTCCCGGCTGAAGTCCTTGTTTTCGTCCTGCGGTGCGCACCTTCGCACGATGCGCATCGCGATCTTTCCGACACTCTCCATCGCCATCCAACTGTTGTTCCTGTTCTTGGAGGCCATACCCATGCATCTGTTACGTGCATGGCAGTCCCGTGTTTCCCGCGTTGCTGCCAACCAGAACCCGCCGCTTTTTTCGCTTCGGGTGATTTCGAACCGCGAGGATCCACGAGATCAATCGTGGAGCGAAACCGTGTTCAAATCTGCCAATACCGATCCGCAAACTTACGGGAACCTTCCCGCAGAGTTGTTCGACCTTGCCGGGCTTATCGGCTGGCTTCGGTGCAAATTCCCGACCTCGACCGGCTACCACGTCGAGGCAATGACCGGGATCAGCGCGGCAACCGTACAAAACTGGCTCGATCGCCGGTCGAGACCGTCGGCGGAACATTTCTCGATGTTGCTGTGCGTCTACGGCCCGTCGCTGTTCAAAGCGGCGGTAAGGCGCCCGGCTGAGTGGGTCGATCGTGCCTGCGAGGCTGAACGCCTCGTCGAGATCGACGGTGAGATCACTCGGCTAGCTAAAGAGCGGGCCGCACTGGTGAGGTAATCCGGCAACCTTCAATGCCGGTTTCGGACGTGAAGAGGAAACCGACCAGACCTCGACCAAGAACGGCAAGATCACCGTTCCCGACCTGATCACCATCGTCTGCCCGGTGTTTCAGGGCGGGGAGGTTCGGCAGTTCCAGGCACGGCTTCGCTACAAGATCGATCGCGGCGAACTGACTTTCAAGATTGCGATCATGAACCGCCAGAACGGCGAGCAGGCGGCGTTCCAGGACGTCGTCTCGGCTGTGTCGGACGCCACCGGCCAGCCGGTGTTCTACGGCGCACCGTGATCGGCTCGATCAAAGACATCCTCGCCCGCATGGAAACGGGCGGGGATCTGGACGGCGAGGCGCGGCGCTTCGTCGATGGACAATACGGGGACGAAGATGCGGATGATATCGACGAAGGCCGTCGCGTTCACAACGCTCGGTCTTATAGCGTGGGTCGGCCTGGTCGGGCTGGCAATCGTTTTCGGGACACGGCCGGCCGATCCTCATGAGGCCACGCCCACGGCGGCAGCGCCGCAGGGATGGACGTATCCATTCTCATGCTGCAGCGGCTACGACTGCCGCGAGGTCAAGGACACCGCCATCATTGAGGGCGCCCGCGGCTACGAAATCCGCCTCACCGGCGAACTAATCCCGATGACAGACCCGAAGGTCAAGCCCAGCCCTGACGGCAGGTTCCATCACTGCACCCAAGCTGGCGCGGCCGACGGCAAGACCATCTGCCTGTTTGTGCCGCCGAGGGGGTTCTGATGGCCCGGCCCCGCTCAAAGCCCTTTCTCACCCGAGAGCAGGAACAGGCGCTCGCCATCCGCTGGCGCGACCATCGCGACGAGGCGGCGCTGCACCAGATCGTTGAGGCGCACCGGCCGCTTGTTCTCACCATCGCCAAGAAATTCGCCAGATCGCCGGTGCCGAGCGAAGACCTGATCCAGGAAGGCAACGTCGGCCTGATGATTGCCGCCAAGAAGTTCGAGCCGGAGCGCGGCCTGCGCTTTTCAACCTACGCGCAATGGTGGGTCCGCCACGAAATCACCGAAGCCGTCATTCGCGGCACGACGGCGGTCAAGCCGCCGCTCACCAACAAGACCAGGGCACAGTTCTTCCGAGGCCATCGCATCGTCAAGGAAACCTCGATGGAGGCGCCGAGCCGCACGGCCGACGGCGAAGGCCAGGCTTACGCCAACATCCTGCCGGATACCGCGCCGCTGCCCGACGCGATCGCCGAAGCCTCGATCGACGGCGAGCGCCTATCGGCAAAGCTCGCCGGCGCGGTCGGCAAGCTCAAGGGCCGCGAGAAGGTGATCATCGAAGCCCGCTGGCTGTCCGAGGAAGGCTCGACGCTGGAAACCCTCGCCGGCCTGCTCGGCATCTCCAAGGAGCGCGTGCGCCAGATCGAGCATGTCGCCTTCGGTCGGCTGCGCAGTGTGATGAGCGGCACTGCGCCAACGCAGCGTCGCCGGACGGCGGTCAGCGCTTGAGCCCGCAGATGTTCCTCGATGGTCGTGTCGCGCTCTACGTCGGCGACTGCATCGCCATGCTCGACACGATGGAGCCCGACTCCGTCGACTGCGTGGTGACGTCGCCGCCCTATTGGGGACTGCGCGACTATGGCGTTGCCGGGCAGATCGGGCTCGAGCCGACGCTTGGCGAGCATTTGGCCGTCATGGTCGCCGTGTTCGAGGCCGTGCGCCGTGTCCTCAAGCCAACCGGGACGCTGTGGATCAACTATGGCGACTGCTATGCGACGTCGCCGAATGGCCGCTCGGCCGCCGACACCAAGGCGACTGGCAATGATGACCGGACCTTCCGCGACAAGCCGTTCTCGACAGTCGGGCCGATCACCACCGGCGCCCTTCCACGCGCCGGCCGATCTGAAAATAAGGGGAACACGGCGTCTGACGGCGTTCGCCGCAACTATGCAGGCGATGGCTACCTGAAGCCGAAAGACCTCTGCATGATCCCGAACCGGCTGGCGATTGCCCTGCAGGACGCCGGCTGGTGGGTCCGCTCGGAAATCATATGGGGCAAGAACAACCCGATGCCGGACAGTTCCGGCGCCTACCGGCCGTCGACGGCTCACGAGAAGATATTCCTCTTCACAAAGAGCGAAGATGCCGACGTCTGGCGCGCTCGCGACACAGGCGAGATTTCGTTCAACCCGGATTTGTCGGAACGCTGCCCGCTGATAACCGACCCAGCGCGTGAAGGAGCGCGCTGGCTGCGCATGGGCGCCTACTACGACGCGGAGACTGTCAAGCAGGGCAGGGCCGGCGACGAGGATGCGACCACCTACCGGGGCGGCTCTTATGTCGAAGGCCAGCCTGGGCCGCGTGCGGTGACTGGCAACAAGCGCATCAAGAAGCCTGACGGTTGGGACACCGGTCCCGGTGGCCACGGCTCCCGCCACCGCAACGGTCGTGAGGCGGGCAAGGTAATTGAAGTAGCGGACAAACAGACAGGCCATTCTCGCCGCCATGCCGGCTTCAATGAGCGCTGGGAGGCAGACGAGCAGAGGCGCAGCCTGACACCGCGCCATGACGGCCACATCAACCACACCGGGCTGGATGAACTTGGGCGAGGCGAGGGTCGCTACCTCCGCAACTACGAGCCGGCGCCGCTGTCTGTTTGGGAGATGGCGACACAAGCATTTTCCGACGCTCACTTCGCCACATTCCCGCCCGAGCTCGCCCAGCGCTGCATCCTCGCCGGCTGCCCGAAGGGTGGCCTCGTGCTCGATCCCTTCGGCGGCGCCGGCACCACCGCCCTGGTCGCCCTTCGCCACCACCGCCGCGCCGCGCTGATCGAACTGAACCCGACCTACGCCGAGATGGCTCGATCCCGCATCGAAACCGAATGGCGGGTGAAGCGGAAGCGCAAGCCAGACGTCGACCACGGTCCACTTTTCGGAGATGCAGCATGAACACCGGCAGCGGCTACACCGACGCTGAGATCGTCAGCATAGAGCAATGGCTGAAAGAGGGCCTGTCGGCGTTGAAGATCGCCGCCGAGTTCAGCGCCGTGCACGGCAGGGCCGTCTCGCGCAACGCCATCATCGGAATCGTCCACCGCAACAAGGTGCTGAACAAGATCGGGCTGGCTGGTCCCAAGGCCGGGCGATCCGGCGGACGGCCGAAGAAGGCCAAGCCGGAAGGCAGAGCGTGGAAACCATCGCCCTATCAACTCCCCGGGCGCATCCATGCCCAAGCCGTCACCGCCCTCGATTCCGAGCAGGCACCGGCCACCTTCGAATACCGATCGAGGCCAGCATACCATCCGCGACGCACGGCAGAGCCGCACCTGGTCGGCATGCGCTTCATCGACTGCCTGTTCGGTCGCTGCCGCTGGCCCGTCGACATGAGCCTGGACGCGCCGGCGACCAGCCAGTCGCTTTGCTGCGGCATGCCGGTCGGCGCCCTTGAGAGCTACTGCCGGTCCCATCAGGCGCGGCAGGTGAAGACCAAGGAAGCCGCATGAGCATTCTCCGTACCATCTCTCTCGGCGCTGGCGTTCAGTCGACAAGGCTTGTCCTTGGCGCTGCGCATGGCGAGTACGGCCATATCGACTGCGCGATCTTCTCCGACACCGGATGGGAGCCGCGAGCGGTCTACCAACACCTTGAGTGGTTGAGGTCTCCCGGCGTCCTGCCGTTCCCCGTTCATGTGGTCAGCGCCGGCGACATTCGGGCCGATGCTCTTGCCAGATCGAACACGACAGGCGGCCGGTTTGCGGCGATCCCGTGGTTCATGATCTCGCCGCGCGGCAAGAAGGGCATGGGCCGCCGCCAGTGCACGAAGGAATACAAGCTTCGACCGGTTCAGCGAAAGGTCGTCGAGCTCCTTGGAGGGAAGCGGCCGAAAGGCGGCGCCGAGGTCCTGATCGGCATCTCGACCGATGAAGCGTGGCGCAAAAAGCCGTCGCGCGTGCAATACATCGTCAACGGCCATCCTCTAATTGACGCCGGAACATCACGTCGCGACTGCTTCGACGATTTGGAGGCCATGGGCTATCCGGTCGTCCGGCCGGAAGACGCCACCGCCGATCGTCCTCAATGGCCGCCGAAATCCTCCTGCGTCGGCTGCCCATTCCATGACAACGATCAATGGCGCGCTCTCACCCGCGACGAATTTGCTGACGCAGTCGAGGTGGATAAAGCGATCAGGATCCAGCCAGGGTTTCGCGGCCAGCAATTCATGCATCGGTCGCTGAAGCCGCTCGACCAGGTCGACCTGTCGACCCCGGAAGAACGCGGCCAGCTCAATCTCTTCCTCAACGAGTGCGAGGGGATGTGCGGCGTATGAGCGAGCCCATCACCTACGCGACCAAGCTTCACTGCATCCGGCAGATGATCGTCGCCAAAAACGATTGGCTCGAGAAGTTCTCGACCGGCCGCAATAAGCGCCCCGACTACGAGGTCGAGGCCAAGCGCCACGAGGTCATCATCCTGAGGACGATCGAGCAAGACTACCGCGTCGCTGTTGAGGTCGAAGCGGGGAAGGTGGCATGACAAAGGTTCGCTTTTTTGTCGGTCTACACCATCCTGCTGACGCGCAGCACTTCGAAGCGGCTTGCATCAGCATTAATTGTTTGCGCGGGCGAAAGAAGCCGGTCGATTGCGACGAAGTGATCGTCGACAGTGGCGCCTTCACCGAACTGAACCTCCACGGCGGCTATCGCCACGGCGTCGAGGAATACGCCGCCGAGCTCTATCGGCTTCATACCGCTGGCGTCGTCAAGATCGCTGCCGCCGTCACCCAAGATTATATGTGCGAGCCGTTCATGCTCGCGAAGACCAAGGCGACAGGGGCATCGGATGGCACCATTGCCGATCACCAGCGCCTCACCATTGAGCGCTATGACGCTCTGAAAGCCGAACTGGACCGGCTCTTTGGTGGCAAATGTCCATTTCCGGTGATGCCGGTCCTCCAAGGCTACGCGCCTTCGGATTATGCCCGCCACGTTGAGATGTATGGCGACCGCCTGAAATTCGGTATGTGGGTGGGTGTCGGCTCAGTCTGCAAGCGCAACGGCGCTCCGGAGCGGATCGTTGAAGTCTTGTCGGCCATCCATGCGGTTCGTCCTGATCTTCGTCTTCATGGCTTCGGCATCAAGCAAACATCACTGCAGCATCCTGGTGTGCGCGCTCTGCTCGCCACGGCCGACAGCATGGCGTGGTCGTATGCAGCCCGTCGTCAAGGCCGGGACGGGAACTCGTGGCATGAGGCAAAGGCGTTCGCGACGAAGATTGAGGCAGCATCGAGCCGCGGTGCGGAATGGTGGCAGACGTCCCTGCCGTTCAATATGGCGGTGCCTGCATGAGCCACGCTGCCACCAATTGGGCGATCACCCAGCGCGGGCTTAAGCCGGCGACGCGCGTCGTCCTGTGGCACCTGTGCGACCGCCACAACCCCGACCAGGGCTGTTTCCCCTCTCAGGACAAGCTTGCCTACGACTGTGAGATGTCGCGCTCGGCGCTCAACGAGCACCTGAAAATCCTCGAAGCGAAGGGGCTGATCAGGCGAGAGCAGCGTATCAATCCGAAGACCAAGCAACAGGAATCGACCAGCTACGCGCTCGCTTTCGAGCCTGATTTCGTTAGTGCCTCCCAGTCGGTGGCGACACAAGGTGTGGTGGAGCCGTGTCCGGAAACAGGACACGGGGCCGTGTCCGGAAAACAGGCAGAGCCGTGTCCGGAAAATGCCGAAAGCCGTGTCCTGATTCCGGACACTAACCTTGTAAGGGAACCAGTAATTGAACCCCAGGAGGTGCGCGCAAGCGCGCCGTGGGAGGGAGGGTTTTCTATATTTTGGGATGAATGGCCTGTCCTGCTTCGTCCCGACAATCGTCACCACTGCGCCGGGATCTACCGCAACCTTTCGGAGGAAGCGCGAGCCGCTGCGATCGCCCAGGCCGCGACCTATCGCAGGCTGATGGCCTGCCGCAAGAAGCCGCCGCGCATGGTCACCTATCTGCGCGAGCGGCTGTTCGCCGAGCTCGACGGCGGCCCTGAGTTCGACGACGAGGGCCGGTTCATCATCACCCACGACCGGCCGGAGTGGTCGGCATGGCTCGGCAACATCCGCTCCCGCTTCGGCGAGCGCGGCGTTCAGTCGATCGTCAAGGGCGGACGTTACCTGGCGCCATCCCGATGGCCCGATCCGAAGGCACAAGCAGCAGCATGAACAACGAGGAAAAATTCATGAAATCCCCCCACTGGTACGTGATCCGTCCGACGTTTCGCGGCGAGATCCGCTGCGCCGACGAGATGAAGGCGGCGGAGATCGAGCACTTCCTGCCGATGTATGGCCGCTGGACGCTGGTCCGCCACACCAAGGGCCGCCGCAAGGAGGTTCGGCTGCCGTTGCTGCCGGGATATCTCTTTGGCCGCCTGTCCGGCGACGACTTCACCAAGCTGCACGACCGTCGCCACTTCCGCCATTTCGACGGGATCGTGAAGCCGCTCAACGCGCCGCGCCCGGTCTTTGTCGACGACGCGAAGATCGAGCAGCTGCGCGCCGAATGCGAGGCCGGCCGGTTCGACCAGGGCAAGGCTCGCAGCGGTGAGGGCTATCTGCCCGGCGATCGCATCCTGATCAACGAAGGACCACTTGCCGGCACATGGGCGACGTTCAAGGACGGCAGGACCAAGCCTGGCTGCGTCCGCGTCATCATCGACCGCATGTTCGGCAAGGATACCGTGACGCGGATCGAAGAAGCCTTCATCGAGGCGGCGTGATGAAGCACACCGCCTATATCGACTTCGCCTGCAACAACCCCGATAACGGCCTGTTTTCCGGGAAAGCCATGATGGCGACCTATGGCGACATCGAGCTTGAGGCGCCCGGCTGGCAGAGCTTCTCCTTCTCGACGGGAGTGGGGTTTATTCGCATCCATAGGCGCAACTTCAAGATCGTCGGGTCGAAGGACTGGTTCGGCAATTGGTGCTGGAATCGGTATGCGCTGCCGAGGTCAGAGGCGAAGCAACTTCTGGCAACGCTCCGCAAGAACGGCTGGCGGTGCACATGCGGGCCTGTGCGGTTCTATGACTGGTTCAATGGCAAAGGCGAGGCGGCGTGATGATCTGGCTCGTCTACGCCTACGTCTACCTCGCCGGTCTGATCCTCGCTACGCATGTGGCGTTCGACACGCTCGGCTGCTCGATGACGGGCAAGGCGATCTTCGTCATCCTGTGGCCGATCATCATCCCGCCGCTCTACGTGCTCGCGGTTTACCGGGCGGTGAGGGATTGAACATCCCAAGCCCTTGCAGCACAACGCAAATCAGTTTAATTCTCCGCACGGGACGACTTGCTGACCAGACCGCAGCCCTTCGGGGCCGAGCGACTAGCGTTTGTCCCCATCGGGATTGAGCCCATGCTCTCCCGGTGGCAGCGAAGCCATTCACTTTCCGCGGAGTAGCTCAGCCAGGTAGAGCTCGGGTCTCATAATCCCGCCGTCGGCCGTTCGAATCGGCCCTCCGCAACCAGTTCCCGACCGCGTGCGGGTCTACATGCGGAACTCCTCAAACCCCATGGAGACTGCAATGCGAATTTCCCGCATGCTTATGCCGTTCGCGAGCCTGGCCGTTGCCATCGCGCTTTCGTTCTTCGCCGCACCGTCGCCGAATTTCGACTACGGCGAGCGCGTCACCGCCGTCTCGTGGCAGGCGCCGGATCTCGGTCTGCCGGTGCTCTACCTGGTCGAGCACAGCGCCATCGTCGCCGACGCCAGCGCGATCCGAACGCCGGCCGATGCTCACAAGGCCGCTTACATCCGCGCCAACAACCCGCTTGCCGCATGGCGCACCGCCGCAGACGTGACCTTCAATCACATCGATCCGCACATCGCGGCCGGCTGATCCCGTAGAGTTTGACCCCAGCCCTTCGCCCTTAACCGGGCGGGGGCCTTTTTCGCAGCAGCAGCACGCACCAGGAGAAGCACCAATGTTCACCGTCAAGCATGTCCAGAACGCCGGCGTCGGCCAGCCGATCGAGAACCTGTACGAGGGCGACCGCATCACGGTCCATCCAGACCAAGGCAATCTCGGCGCGCTCGAAATCCGCATGGGCGAGGATACCGTCGTCGCGGCCCTGTGGGGCGGTGTCGCCTACGTCATGAACTCACACGGCAAGACCGTCGCCGTGCACCATCTGCCGCATCAGGGCATAGGCGACAACTTCAACCGCAAGACCGCCAGCCGCGCCGGCGAAGGCGCAACCGCCGCTTCCGTCGTCGGCTGACCGCATCGTGTCCAACCACGACAACAAGGGCAGGTTCACCAAGGGCAACAAGGCGGGCGTGCCTTTCGTCGTGGGGAACAGCACCGCAAAAAAAAATAGCGGGTATGATCCTTCGCTCGATGATCTCGCTCGCCGCTTCTGTTTGCTGACCAATGCGACAGATGAGAAGCTCGCCGAGTTCCTGCAATTCAGCGTCGCCACGCTGACAAAGTACAAACGGGACCATCCGTCGTTCGCAGCAGCCATTCGCGCGGGCAAGGAAAACGCCGACTTCGACGTCGCCGAAAGCACCCACTTCCGGGCAACCGGCGGCATGGTGTTCGAGACGCAGGCGGTCAAGGTCAAGGCCAAGGACGACCACACCGGCAAGGTGATTGAGCGCGTCGAGATCGTCGAGGTTCAGAAATACATCCCGCCTGACGTCCAGGCGCAGCGGCTATGGCTGATGAACCGTTCGCGCCACTGGCGCCCCGAGAACGACCAGCCCGACGCCAAACCCTCTCAGATCGTCAACAACACGACGATCAACAACACCACCGTGATTGTCGCCCAGGTGAAGGACGACCTTTCGGAGATCTTCGGCGATGCTCTCCCGCGAGCTTCTTCCGACGACACGCCTCGGGTCAATTGAGTTCTACGGCCGCTTCCTCGAGGCCGCAGCACGCAAGTCCGAGTACCACCTGACGCAAGCCAAGCGCTGGCTGTGCCGGAACGATCTGTTCTACCTGCTGACCGTCGGCTGCAAGCGCAAGGACATCAACCGCGACTGGCTGTTCGATCGCTGCCGTGAGGTCGAGCGCAACCCCAATGGCAACCTCGATCTGTGGGCCCGTGAGCACTACAAGTCGACGCTGATCACCTTCGGCCTGTCGCTGCAGGATATTCTCGCCAGCCACGGCGAGGACCCGGAGAAGCGCTACGGCGGGCGCGAGGTCACGATCGGCATCCTGTCGTTCAACCGGCCGACGGCGAAAGCCTTCCTTCGCCAGATCAAGTTCGAGGCCGAGAACAACGAAGACCTCAAGGCGCTGTTCCCCGACGTGATGTGGGGCAACCCGAAGTTCGACGCGCCGAAATGGTCCGAAGATGACGGCCTGATCTTCATCAGGAAGACCAACCCGAAGGAAGCCACGGTCGAGGCGCACGGCCTGGTCGACGGCCAACCCACCGGCAAGCACTATTTCATCCGGGTTTACGATGACGTGGTGACAAGGGAATCGGTCGGCACGCCCGACATGATCCTGAAGACGACCGCGGCGTGGGAGCTCTCGGACAACCTTGGCACCGATGGCGGCTGGGTCCGCACCATCGGCACCCGATACCATCTGTTCGACACCTATGCGGTGATGGTCGAGCGCGGCATACCAGCCCGCACCCATCCGTGCACGTCGGACGGCTCGGAGGACTTCAGCAAGGCGGTGCTGCTCTCGTCGACCGCGCTGTCAGACAAGCGCCGGATACAGGGCCCGTACACCTTCGGCGCGCAGATGCTTCTCAACCCGACCGCCGACCGGCAGCAGGGTTTTCGCGAGGAGTGGCTCAAATACTGGCCGGCGACGAGGGCGCACAATCTCAACGTCTACATCCTGGTCGACCCCGCTTCGAAGAAGAAGAAGACCAGCGACTACACCACCATGCTGGTGATCGGGCTCGGCGGCGACGGCAACTTCTACGTCCTCGACATGGTCCGCGATCGCCTCAACCTGACCGAGCGGCAAAAGACCCTGTTCCGCCTGCATCGCCAGTGGCGCCCGCGCGGCGTCGGCTACGAAGAGTACGGCCTGCAGGCCGACATCGAGCACCACAAGACGGTGATGGACACCGACAACTATCGGTTCGAGATCATCCCGCTTGGCGGCTCCATGGCCAAGGAAGACCGCATCAAGCGCCTGGTGCCGAAGTTCGAGAGCGGCCAGTTCTATCTGCCCGAGAGCCTGATCAAGACCGACTACGAGGGCAAGGCGGTCAACTTGGTCCGCACCTTCGTGCAGGACGAATACATGGCATTCCCGGTCTGCGCCCATGACGACATGCTCGATTGTGCGGCGCGGATCCTCGACGAGGACTTCCCGACTTCCTTCCCGATGCCTGACGAAGAGGCCGAGATGCCGAAGTGGATGCAGGACCTCGACATGGAAGCCCAGGCCGGCAGCGGCTGGGAAACAGCTTAACCAGGAGACGACCAAGCCTTGCTGGCGATGGAACCAAAGAGCTACGACGCGATTTTCGGCGACGCCTGGCATGTGCAGGGCTCGGCGATCAGGAAGCGTTTTACCTATCTCGAGGTAGAGGGTGCGCCGACCGGCGTCATCACGCCGGAGTTCATCGGCCAGTCCGCTTACGATACCGTCGCACAGGAGTTTTACACAGCGGTCGGGCTGACGAGTGCCGATTGGGTCCGTCAAGGGCTCTCTGAACTCATCGGCGCGGCCGGACAGTTGGTGCTTGCTGCGGAGACGGGCAGCACTGTCGGTGCGATTACAGGCAAGTTCCGGTCCAAGGCGCACGTCGAAGCCAGCACCATCGACGCCTCGATCGACAGGCTCGAAACCTTCTTCTTCGCCCCAGGAGTGTTGGCGAATTCAAAGGTAGGTGGCGCCCACTACGTTCGTATGTCGAAGGCCGATATCGATGCCGCCGGCTACCCCGCGCAGTCATACATTCGATCGCTAGACAGAAACATGCCGGGCGGCGCACCTGCCGACGACACGAATGGCGGCTATTGGGTTCTGGATGCCGACGAGCCGCAGCCGCAGATGCTCGGCCTGATCAATGATGCTGCCGCGCTCGATCAGACGGCCATCTTCCAGGCATGGCTCGATCTCTGCGGCATTCTCGCCAAGCCGGCGATTGTCAAAGTACCGGCTCACATCAAAACCACCGACACCGTTACTTTCCCGGCCAATCTGGCGTGTGACCTGACTGAGCTTTCCATTACCTACACCGGCACCAAGGACCGGAAAGTTCTTTATATCCAGAGCGCCAACACGAAAATCCTTAAGTTCGGCACGGTGCAGGGCGATACGATCAGCTGGGCGAGCGCTGATTACTACGGTATCTACCTGCGTGACGTAGTCAATTGTCGGATCACACTTAGATTAACGAGGCGCTTTACTGTCGGCTATGCGCTGATCGGCTCGGTCGATACTGGCACGGCATACAACACCATCTATCCCGGTGTTCTGCGTGACAATAAATATTGCGAGCAACTCCGTTCGCTGACGGCAGGCGGCTTCATCAACGAAAACACCTTCATCAAGGGCAACTACGGAAACACCAGCGCAGCGAATGCCTCGGGTGTCGCTTATGGCACCCATCTCATTGCCGATCCGGGTGCTTACAACGGGCACAATGACAACCGCTGGATTGATCCGAACTACGAAATGGCCGGCGGTGTTGGTTCGGGCAGTGTCGATCGCATCCCGATCTTCTACGAAGGTGCTGGTGGGTTCAACAACGTCCTGAACGCCCGTGTCGAAGGCGCGCAAGGTCCCATTGCTGTCTTCAACGGGTCGAACGTCAGAGACAACGATATCGGCGTCTCCTTCCTCACTGCCGCGAATGCTGGACAGATCAACGCCATCAGTGAAGTCAACGGGGCAAACGGCAACCGGCTGACCGGTCGCGCCATGACCGAAGTCCGGGCGTCATACCGCGGTCTGCGCAGACTACTTTCGTCGAACGGTGGGGCCGATGTCCCCTATGTGCGCGGCGACGTCTTCCTGATGGAATCCACGTCGAGCGTCGCAAAGCGCTCCACAACCATAGCCAATCGGCTGCTGTCCAATGCCGATGCACTGGAGCTCAGTTCTGCCACTGCCGTCATGTTCGCGGTCGATACGACCAAGATCAAGCAATGGAGGTTTGTCGCTGGTGCGCTGAACGGCTTCACGGCTAGCGTCCTGGTGATCGCCTTCGATTCTACAGGTGCTCGGCTCACTGGCAATGCGGTCGATGTGCTCGGCAACGAAAAGTACGTCAAGAACTCGAGCGGGTCCTGGGCCGCGACGGCAAACTTTGGCGGTGCGTACACCGCGACGAGCTTCAGCGTCGGCAACTTCAGTGTCCGTGCCGAAGTCGCCACCATGTGGATCGGGCTAGTCGGCGCCCCTGTCCGTTCGATGGAACTCATCGGCTTTGCCACCTCTGAGACGGCAGCCAACGTAGCCGGCGTTTCAACAGTCTCAACGTTCGTCCCACTCGATGACGATGGGTCCGTTCCGCTGGCGACGGCCAATCCATCGACGGCAGGGACGCACGGCTACTATTCGCGCGGGCATGTCGTTTACAACTCCGGCGCGACAAGCGGTCAGCCGATGGGCTGGCAATGCACGACGGCCGGCTGGCTTGCCAAGCCGTGGGTGCCGAGCACGGTCTATTCTGTTCCGGGCCGCATCGTCATCAACGATACCGGGAAAGCCTACAAGCTTATCACCGCAGGAACGTCGGCGGGCGCGGGCGGGCCGACCGGCACGGGAACCGGCATAACTGACGGCACCGGGTGTGTATGGGATTACGTCGGTCCGCAGGCTGTGTTTTCGGCGCTGGCCAACCTGGCCTAGTCAATCAGCGCCTCTGCGAAGATGGCGCGGAACCGGAACAATTCGGCCTCTGCAATATGGCTGGCATCGGCGAACATGGATCGGCCGTCCAGCAGATAATTGCACCGGCTCGCGTCGCACAGCACCTTATCCGGCCGCACAAAGCCGATGCCTTGCGCCTCGAAATGTTGGATCGCCGGCCCATACTGCTGCTGGAATTTCGCAACTGGTAGGTAGGTCGGTGCTTCCAGAGGTCGGCCAAAGGCGAGGCTGCGGCTGAGATCGGAAGGGAGATCCCATCCCGGGTAGGCGATCGGGCCGATCAGGACGACTTTCTTGCCGAATGCCCGCAGGCGGGCGATTAGGTCATCAAGCCCGCGCACCAGCTCAGCATCGTGTCGGGTTTCGATCTTCTTCCCGGTCGCATCGACCAGCCTGGCATGCTCCCATGTCAAGCCGAGGATCACGGTCCGGACGTTCGGAAGCTTGCCGAGTTCGGCCAGGTTAGCGGCGGCGACATCGATGCAAGAGCGAGAGATGTTGACCGAGACTGTTGGCAGGCATCCATTCGCCGGAACGAGGAGGCCAGCCATGTTCCTCTCGGCAAATATGGACTGCCAGACCGGCGCGTACATCTGAGCGTGCGAATTGCCCAGCAGGACGACATTTGCGTCGGACGGGTCGCGGGAGGGGAGGTTCAGCACGCAGGCGCGCGATTGGCCCATGCGGACGTAATTCGAGACGGGGCAGCGGTAGTTGGTTCCCACGGCAGCATTGATCGCTGCTGCTTCACCGCTCATGCGGCCGGGCATCCCGTTGGACCAGATCAGCACCGACGCGATCACCGCGAGAGCGCCGGCGCCGCCGGCCGCTGCGAGACACACGGTTCGCGCCGGCATGAATTTGCTGCGGAAGGGGCGCTCGACATAGCGCCACGAGGCATAAGCGCCAAGGGACATGACGGCCACGGCAATCACCATCTCGCCGATGTTGAGTTCGCGGATGAGGTAGTATTGCGAAAAGACGATGATCGGCCAGTGCCACAGGTACAGCGAGTAAGAGATCAGCCCGACAAAGACGAGGGGCGGGGCCGCGATTAGCCGGTTGGCAAGCGGTTGCTGGACCCGACCGGCGGCGATCACAAGCATCGCTCCCACGACCACGGGCAGCGCGACAGGCACGAAAGCGTAGACCTGGGCGGGGCTGATGATGCCGATGAGGATTGCAACCGCTCCGATCGCCCCGAGCAGATTGGCGGTCGTTCCTCGGGGTGTCAGCCGAAGCGGCAGAAGCGCGATCATGGCGCCGGCGCCGAGCTCCCATGCCCGCGTCGGCAGCAGGAAGAAGGCCGGCGATGCGCCGCCAAATCGCAGCGCCAGGTAATTGGCGGCAAGGGATAGGACGGTGAGCAGCGTGATCGCTGGAAAGGTCGCGCGGGGCCAGAAGCGGGCGAAGGCCGCAATGAGCAGCGGAAAGAGGATATAGAACTGCTCCTCGACGCCCAGCGACCAGACATGCAGCAGCGGCTTGGCTTCGGCAGCCCTCGAAAAATAGTCGGTGTCTCGCCAGAAATAGATGTTCGCCACAAACCCGAGCGTGGCCAGCATGCTCTTTCCATAGCCGATCAAGTCGGCGGGAAGCAGCAGCATTGCCGCCGCGATGGTGGCGAAAAACAGCACGAGGAGCAGCGCCGGCATGATCCTGCGGATCCGCCGCTCATAGAACCTCAGGATGGAAAACTGCCCGTTCAGCGCCTCGCGCCACAGTATCAGCGTGATCAGGTAGCCCGAGAGCACGAAGAAGACGTCGACGCCGAGATATCCGCCCGGCAGCCATGATGGCGACAGGTGGAACGCAATCACGGAAATGACGGCAACGGCGCGCAGCCCGTCGACATCCGGCCGGTAAGCCATGACGTGTGAATCGGCGCTGCCAACTTTGGTGTGCATGCATCCCCCTATTTGCTCGGCGCACGGTGCCGGAGCGTTTCTAAAACCTCAATTTGAAATTCACAACCTGCCCGCGAGGGCAGCACCAACCCAGGAGACACGCAAATGCCCATGTCGGAATCCGCTTACGACGCCATCTTCGGCTCGGCCTGGCACGTCGATGGCAAGGACATCAAGGACCGCATGACCTATTCGACCAGCGCGGCCTCGCCGTCGGGTGTGATCACGCCGACGTTCATCGGCAAGTGGCACTTCGATACCGCTGGCGCGGCCTTCTACATCTCGACCGGCCTGACCGACACCGACTGGAAACAGGTCACGGCCTGATCCGGCAATAAAGGAGGGACGCAGTCATGACCTTGAGCAGCGGAACGGATCGGTCCGGCGCCATAACCGTAGGCGGCACCGCACAGGTCCTGGCTGCGGCCAATCCGGACCGCCGCGGCCTCACCGGGCAGAACATTTCTGCCGGCGATCTCTGGATCAACGAAACCGGCGGCACCGCTGCGGTCGACGGCACCGGCTCCTACAAGATCCCGACCAACAGCATGTTCGAGATCGAGACCGTCTTCGCCATCTCGATCATCGGGGCGACTACCGCGCAGAAGTTCACTGCGACGGAGTGGTAGGCCATGAAAATCTGGCAACTCTTCACCGATCTGGCCAACCTGCCGGCGATCGTCTGGAACAACGTCGCGACGACGTTCACCGCCTTGAAGGTCAACGTCATCGACACGGCGAGCGCTGCCGGCTCACTGTTGGCGGATTTCCAGATTGGTGGCGTGTCGCAGTTCACCATCAGCAAAGCCGGGCGTGCGCGCAACACCACTACGAGCACGGCAAGCTCGCCAGCCTTCGGCTACTCAGCGGCCAACGCCAACGGCATCTTCTTCACCGCCGATGGTATGATGGGCTTTAGCGCGACAAGCAATGAGCGCGGACGCGTAGCTGCGGCAGGCTTCATCACGCACCAAGCGTATAATTTCTCGGCAACGGCTGGCGCGGCAGTCGACGTTGCTCTCAATCGAGATGCGGCCAACCAACTCGGCCAGCGCAACGGTACGAACGCGCAAGCCTTCAACCTGTACAACACATTCACGAGCGCGGCGCTGTACGAGCGCCTGGGCATGCGGTGGGTTGGCAATGTGTGCGTCATCGGCGCGGAAGCGGCCGGCGCCGGCGTGGTTCGTCCTGTCCAATTGAAGATGACGCCGCAGACCGTCGCCACGCTGCCCGTGGCGGCCACGGCAGGGGCAGGCGCACGCATGTTCGTCTCCGATGCATTGGGGCCGGCGTTCGGCTCGGCCGTCGTCGGTGGCGGCGCGGTCAATGTGCCGGTCTACAGCGACGGCGCCAACTGGATGGTCGGCTAAATCCCGCATGAAATACGGCCCAACCCCGACCGATAAGCTGCCGGAGCAGGATCAGACGAAAGTCATGATCCTCGCCGAACGGCATCAGCGTGCCTCATGGGCCCACAACAAATGGGCCGAGAGCGCCAAGGTTTGCGTCGACTTCTTCGAAGGCAGGCAGTGGACCGCCAAGGCGCTGGCCGACATGGCGGCGCAGAAGCGGCCCGCACTGCAATTCAACGTCATTGCGCCGCTGGTCCGCCTCATTCTCGGCTACCACGCCAACAACAAGACCGACATCACCTTCAGCCCGGGATCCGACGCGCGCTCGAGCGAAGAGATTGCCGAAATCCTGAGCCGTCTGGAAAAGAACACGGCCCTGTCCACCGGCCTGAAGTTCGTCGATGGCGAAGTGTTCCTCGATGGCATCGTCGCCGGCCGCGGCTTCTACAAGACCGTGCTCGACTTCGAAAACAACGACCTGGGCGAGATCAGCACCATAGGCCAGGACCCGTTCGCCACCTACATCGACCCGGACGCCGACACCTACGACCTCAACGACTCGGCCGCCTATATCCAGACCGCCAAGATGGTCTCGATCGACGAGATCGAAGGCACGTTCGGCAAGAAGGTGGCTGGCCTGGTGCGGCCCTTCACGCAAGGCCACACGCCGGTGGCGCCGGTCACGTCCATGATGGTCGGCGACGAGGTCTCGCCGGTGCGCACCTTCGGCCAGCGCGACGAGACCAGCAACGAATGGTGGGACACGTTCTACGGTACGATGGGCGATTTCGTCGACACGTACCGCAAGACGATCAAGATCATCCAGTCCGAGCACCGCGTCACCGAGCAGCGCAACGTCTGCATCGACCTCGAGACGGGCGACAAGAAGGTGCTGCCGGTCGACTGGAACAAGGACCGGATCGAGAAAATCCTCTACTACGGCCAGTCGATCGGCAACCCGCTGATCGTCGAGCGCCGGCAAGTCACCAGGCTGCAATGCACCACAATGGTCGGCGACATGCTCTTGCACGACGCGCCGTCGCCCTACGACACCTATTCGATTGCCGGCTACTTCCCCTATTTCCGCCGCGGCATGACGCGCGGCGCGGTCGAGGACCTGATCGACCCGCAGAAGGAGAAGAACAAGCGCCGCTCGGTCGAGGTCGACGTCACGTCGAAGCTATCAAACGGCGGCTGGTCCTATCACGAGAACAGCCTCGACCCGGTGCAGGAGCGCAAGCTCAAGAATTTCGGCTCATCGCCCGGCTTCATGCTGAAGTGGAAGGGCGAAAAGGAACCGCACCAGATGGCGCCGGCCGCACCTGCCATGGCGCATGAGCGCCTCGAGCAGAAGGCGCAGGACGACATCCGCACGATCTCGGGCATCAACGAGAGCGCGCTCGGCGAGCTCGACCGCGTCCAGTCGGGCAGGGCGATCGAGGCACGCCAGCGTCAGGCCGTCATCGCCATCCAGCTATACATGGATAATTTCACCCGGACCAAGACCATCCTGGGCGGCAAGCATCTGGAATTGTTCCAGAACCACTACACCGAAAAGCGCATGTACCGCGTGCTCGGCGAGGACGGCAAGTTCACGCAGATCCTGATCAACCAGATGCAGATGGACCCGACGAGCGGGATCAAGCGCATCCTCAACGACATCACCATCGGCAAGTATTCGGCCGTTGTCGACGAGCAGCCGCTTTCCTCGACCTTCGCCAATGCGCAGTTCGAAGAGATGATGACGCTGTTGGAGAAGATGGGTCCGGCGATCGGCCCGGCGCTGCCGGCCTTCGCCGACCTGATCGTCGACATGTCGTCGCTGCCGCGCAAGACCGAATGGATCGAGCGCTTCAAGGCGATGCAAGGCCAGATGATGCAACCGCCAGGAGCCCCGGGCGCCGTGCCTCCGGGCGCGCCTGGTGCACCGCCGCAACTTCCACCCCCAGCCGGTCCCGCCGGCTAACCTCAAGAGGAAACTGCAATGTCCCGCAAAGTGCAGATCGTGAATATGGAAGCCGCCGAATCCGAGCGCGACGTGGTCGTCACGACGCTTGACGGCACGGTGCACACCATCCGGCCAGGCCGGTCGCTCGATATCGAGACAGGCGACGTCATCGGCGTTTCCTACCGCAACCTTGTGGAACGGATTGAGGTGCCGGACTTTTCCCCAGCCATTGATGCCATCGACGAGACGCTGGCGATGCTCGATGACGCCAAGAAGGACGTCGCAGACGCCATCATCGGCGACGCCACCACGGCAAATGCGCCAGCGACCGTTGCCACGGTGGAGTCTGCACCGCGCAAGCAGCCGGTCGCCAAAGCCAAGGCGCGGGCCAAGAAGTGATGCACCGCGTTCCCGACGAGCGCCTGATCACGCCGTTCATGCTGCGGCGTTTCACCCGCGAGGCCGAGCTTGAAGGCGGGCAGGGCTATCACTACGCGCTGATGCAGCGCGACAATGGCGACTTCATCGACCACAACCCCGGATCGCCGGAGCTCGCACCCGACCAGATGATATTCGGCCGCGACCTGCTCACCCTGCTCAACCGCGAACTGCACTTCGGCGGCGCATGGGTGATGGTCTACACACATCCGGTCCCCGGCAACTCGGTCCTGTTGCTCCATGCCGACTATCATCGCATGTGCATCATATGGGTCGACGTCGACGGGGATCCGCAGTTCACCGTCGAGTGGCAGCACGGCGAGGGCGAAGAGTTCGATTTCGCCGACGTCATGCTGTCCGGCCGCGAGTCCTGGGCCCAGCGCTGCGAAGGCGCATGGCAGACATGGAAAAAGCTGATGGTCGACGTGATCGACCACGGCGAGGGCCAGACCTTCAAGCGTGCGCAGGGGCAGCAGCCTACCGCGCATTAGCCAAGCATTTTCGGTCAGTTTGCGTTTTTGCGCAGGTTGACCATTCCAAGAGCGCCGCCGGCTTTGACGGGCGTCTTCCGCATGATCCGGCGATACAGGATCGAAGTGCCGCCGACTTCACGGGCGTTTCCGCACCATCACGCGACAGGAGATGACGACAATGGCCGAGACAATCGGACAGGACCTTATTGTGCCCGCACTCGAGACACCGGCAGCAACGCCGGCCGCACCAGCCCCGGCAGAACAGCCGGCGGTCGTTTCGGACGATCTCGACGATCTCGAACTTCAAAATGCCAAGGCAGCCGCTCAAGCCGAGGAGGCCAAGCCAGCAGCAACAGCGGAGTCAGGGACCGCACAACCGGCAGCAGCAGCCGCGCCGGGCGCACCAGAAAAGCCCAAGGGCCAGCAGGAGCAGCAACCAGCTGCCCCGATGATCCCGAAGGCCCGCTTCGACGAAGTCAACAACAAGAACGACGAACTGGCTCGCCAGAACGCGTTCCTTGCTGGACAGGTCGAGGCGTTGAAAGTGAGAGGACCGGCGGCACCGGCTCCGGCGGCAACCCCGCCCGCACCGGCCACGCCTCCGGCAGCGGACCGCCTCCTTGCGGTCGGCACGCAGATCGACGCGCTTGCCAAACGGTACGACGCAGGGGAAATCTCCTACGCCGAACTGAAGACGCAGGAGCGGGCTCTCACCAATCAGGAGCAAGCGATCCGCGAGGAAATCCTTCTCGCCAAGGTCCCGCAGCAGCAGCAGCCGACGGCGACCACAGACCTCTACCTTGACCAGCTTACCGCGACGCTCGAGACGCAGCACCCCTATCTGGCGGAAATCGCCAGCGAGAAGGACTTCGCCTGGCTCGTCGAAAAGGCCAAGGATGAACTCGCCGCCGAGCGCGTCGAACTGCCGAAAGGGCCGGTTGGCTCGTATAAGCTGCGCGAACGCGTCGCTGTTCTGTCTGACAAGTTTGGCCCGATGCTGACGGGCAAGACGCTGGCCATCCCCGGTGCCACACCGGCAGCGCCAGCACCGGCCACGCCTGCCGCCCCCGGCCTCAGTCCAGACGCTCAGGCTCGGGCAGCCAAGATCGCCATGCAGGGGAACATGCCCCCGAACGTGGCGTCGATGACGGGTTCCGCAGGCGAAGTAATCTCGGAAGCCTCCATCGAAAACATGAGCGACGACGATCTGGCAGCCCTGCCGATCGCCACGCGAAACCGCTTCCTCGGCATCACCACCTAGAAATAGGAGGACTTCAATGTCCGCTACTGACTTCGGCGCCCTCACCATCGCTCAGAAACGAGTGTGGGCCGCAGAAACCTGGCAAGCCGGCCGCGACGAGTCGTTCTGGTTTGCAAACGGCTATATCGGCAAGTCCGATTCCGACATGAACTCCGTCATCCAGCGCGTGACGAAGCTCACCGAAACCGAACGTGGCCTGGAATGCGTCATGCAGCTTGTGCAGGACCTTCAGGGCGACGGTGTCGTCGGCGACAACGAACTCGACGGCAACGAAGAGGCGATGATCAACGACGCACAGGTCATCCGCATCGACCAGCTGCGCCACGGCACCAAGTCCAAGGGCGAAATGGCCGAGCAGGCGACCGTCATCCGGTTCCGCGCTCAGTCCAAGGAAAAGCTGGCGTTCTGGCTCTCCGACAAGATGGACGAACTGATGTTCCTCACCTTGTCTGGCCGTGCCTATACGCTGAAGACGAACGGTGCGACCCGCACTGGCTCGCAACTTCCCTCGCTGCGCTTCGGCGCGGACGTGGCGGCTCCCTCGACCAACCGCATCCTCTACGGCGGTTCGGCGACCAGCGAAGGCTCGATCACCTCGTCTGACAAGATGTCGTGGGCGACCATCGTCCGCGCCAACACCCAGGCGGCTGAAAAGCGTCTTCGCCCGATCCGTTCGGGCGGTCGCAGCTACTACGTGATGGTCATCCACCCGCGTCAGCGCCGCGACCTGGTGCTCGACCCGACCTACCAGACCATCATGCGCACGGCGGAAAAGCCCGGCGGCGACAACAAGCTGTTCACCGGCGCCATGGCGACGATCGACGGCACCATCATCTATCAGCACAACAAGGTGTTCAACACTTCCGGCCTCGCTTCGGCCTCGAAGTGGGGCGCCGGCGGGCTGATCGATGGTGCTCAGGCGCTCTATCTCGGCGCCCAGGCCGGCGGCATTGCCACGATCGGCAATACCTTCTGGCGTGAAAGCGACAAGACCGACTACGGCAACCGGCCGGGCATCGGTTCGGGCCGCAAGATCGGCATGCTGAAGCCTCAGTTCAAGTCGATCTACGACTCGAACAACCGCGAGGACTTCGGCACGATCGCCGTCAAGACCGCCGCCGCAGCGTAAGCCGCAACCCGTGATCGCGACCGGGCGGATGATCTGCCCGGTCCCCTTCAATCACCATTTTCGGAGACTACGAAAATGACCCTTCGTCAACTCGAATACCGCATCCAGTTGAAGGATGCGAACACCCTCGAGGCGATCATCACCGCAGGCGGCAAAGCCTTTGTTGCCGTCAATGGCGATGCGCTGAAAGCCACGCTCAAGGACGCCGACGGTGCGGCTCTCGCCAACCCGATTTCGCTGACGCGCGGCTTCATCAACTTCTTCACCGCCGAAACCGTGCTCCTGGTCGATCTCTATATCCAGGCGCCCGGCGGCCAGTTCATCGTCGTGAAGAACGTCAAACCGTCCGGTCCGAATGAAATCCTCGTCGGGACGGGCCGCAACCAGTGCATGGTGATCCCGTTTGCCGCGGCAGACATCACTGCAGCGACCGAGACGAACACCGGCTTCACCGTGCCTTCGGGCATGATGCTGCCGACGCCCTTCATCCACGTCACGGCGATCGATGCCACCGAAGACATCGACGTCGGCACGCTCTCGACCGACACCGGCGACGCCGACGGCTATATGGACGGCGTGTCGGTCGCCGCACTCGGCATCATCAAGGCAAGCCTGCTCGCGTCTGCGGACACGATGGGCGCGCTGTTTTCGGTGCTGGACTCGGCCAACGCAGGCGACGACGCACCCGAAGGCGATGTTTCGATGGTCGGCAAGGCCATCACCGTCACCACCTCTGCCGGTTCCGACACCGGCAAGGGCTTCATCTACCTGCCTTATCTTCTGGCCGCGTAGTTTCCTCCTACGCGACCGGATGCGGGGGGCCGGGTGTCCGACGGGACGGACGCCCGGCTACCCGCCGCCTCAATCCCCATGCTCCCCGCAAAAGGAACCACTCAAATGACCACACCCAAAGCCGGCGATGCCGGCATGATGCACGTCATCGACATGACCGCGACGCCGAGCAGCGGGCCGCGCGAGCACGACATGATGGTCGACGGCGTCGTCCGCTCGATCAAGTTCGTACCGGGCAAGCCCTACAAGATGCCGCGCGAGGTCGCCGTCAAATTCCTGAAGATCAGCACCGCGTTCAAACTGACCGATGCCGACGGCAACGTGCAGCCGTGGCGCGGCGTGCCCAAGCAGCCCGACGAGTTGCAGGCCGGCGAAAAGCTGCGGCTGGCGCCCGACGAGACCGTCGCCAACTACAACGATCTGCACGATGAAGCCCTTTGGCTGCGCGCGGTAAGCCTGCCCGGCGGCGAGAAGGTCACCAAGGACGGTTCTCGCGAGGACGTGATTGCCTTCATCATCGGCGCGATCGCCGAGCGCAAGAAGCTCAACAGCGTCAACGAGGCCAGCCCCGACGATTGGACGCCGCCGGCCGACGCCGAAGAAGACGCGGCATAGGTAGCCAGCGATGTCGCGCGTCCTCAAAGCCAAGGAAATCTGCGAGCGCGCTCTTCGCCTGATCGGGAAGTTCCCGACGACGGAGAGCGCTCCCGACGGCGAGGATCTGCGCGAGGCGCTGTTTTGGCTCGACCTGATCATGGCGCAGGTCGCCGGCACCACCAGGCTGTTCTTTTTGATACCGGCGAGCATCACCCTGACGCTTGTCGCGGGCCAGCAATCCTATCTGCTGTCCGACGACATCGAGGAATTTCCCGACAACGGGTTTCAGTTCCCGGTCGCGGCATGGCTGGAAGACGCCGCCGGCAACCGCACGCCGCTGACCCTCGTGGCTCGCGATACATGGCTGGAAAAGTCGAAACTCTCGACCACGGGCACGCCTTGCGAGGTCTATATCGACCGGCTGCCCGATCCGACCCTCTACACCTATCCGACGATCGAGGCGACCGACACGGACGTCTACACGATCATCCTCGATTTCCAGTCCTACGCGCCCAACGTCGCACCGGGCGGCGTCAGCGGCACCCGGCCGGAAGGCACGGTCCAGACGCTGTTCCGGCAAGCTTGGCAGCGCTGGATGGTCTACAAGCTCGCGGTCGACATCGGCGGCGGCGCCGTCGTCAAACTGCCCGAGCAGAGCCTTGCGCGCTTTGAGCGCGAGGAGCTCAAGGCGTTCGCCGGCCTCGAGGCGTTCGAGAACCGCGAGCACGACACGGAATCCCCGACGACAGAGCCCTTTGGAATGGAGGATTGCTGATGGCCAGCCTTCGCAGTTCGATCCCCGATTTCCAACTGGCCAACCCGATCTACATCGGCGCGACAGCGACGTTCTTCGAAGTCGACATCAACGGCGTCAAGACGACGACGCTGGCGACGCTCTATTCCGGCCCGACCGGCTCGACAACCGCGCGAAACCCGCAGACGCTGGACGGCGACGGCAAGTTCGAGGCGCCGGTCTATATCGCCGATGCCGTCATTGCCGAGATCAGCGGCGCGTCGGTCGCCTCGCACGACACCGGCGTCATCCAGGTGCGCGGCACCTACAAGGGCAACTATATCGCCGCCGCGATCTATTCCTCATCCGACATTGTCCGCGACAGCCTGACCGGCGACGTCTACGTCGTCACCAACGATTATCTCGCCGTGTCGCTCGCTGCCGACATTGCGGCCGGCAACCTCGTCATCATGGTCGAGATTTCGCCCATCTCAGCCGTTGCTACCGCCGCCGCCGCCGCTGCCGCCGCCAGCGCCGCCGCTGCCGCCGCCAGCGCATCGTCGGCTTCCAACGCCGAGATGCCGACGGTTCCCGTCATTCACAACTACGTCCGCCGCAATGCGGCCAACACGCAGTACGAAAACCGCACGCCGCTTCAGATGAACGACGACGCGGCTGTCGTCGCGGCCAACATCTCGTCGGCTCCTGCGACTGACCTCACCGCCATGACCGGGCGCACCGGCAACCTGACCGGCGGCGCCACGATCACATCCTTCATCACTGGCGCGGCCGGCGTCGAGCGGGAATTGACGCTCACCGGAACCCCGACCTTCACGCATGATGCCGCCAGCCTGATCCTGCCCGGCGGCGTCAACATCCTTGGTGCGGCCGGCGACATCATCCGGCTGCGCTCGATCGGCGTGAACCAGGTCGTTTGCACCCACTATCAGCGCGCCAACGGCGGCCTGACCGTCAACACCCTCACGCAACCGACGCTGACCCTGAAGCAGAGCGCTGCGCCGACGCCGACGGTCGAAGGCGATGCGCAATGGGACACCGACGACAACGTCCTGGTGATCGGCGACGGCGCAGGGCAGAAGATATTCGCGCCGCTGCCAGCCGGGATCGTGGCCGGCGATCTGCTCTATCTGTCCGGTGCCAAGGCTTATACACGGATCCCGAAAGGGCTGGCTGGCCAAAGGCTCAGGATGAACCCCGGCGCCTCGGCGCCGGAATGGGGCGGCGGCATCGGCGCGGTGGCGGCGGCGACCTCCGGGGTCGCGATCGATTTCACCGGCATTCCCGATGGGACGAGGAAGATCATCGTCTCATGGTCCGCTCTTTCCACCAGCGGAACCTCGCCGCCGATGATCCAGCTCGGCGACGCTGGCGGCATTGAGGCAACCGGCTATGTCGGCCTGGCGTCCACCAGCGTGGCCAGCGACGACGTCACCCTCGACAGTTTCACCACCGGGTTTGGGGTGAATAGCACCAACCACGCGGCAGCGAGCGTCCTGCACGGCTCGATGACACTTCTCCTGGTCGATCCAGCGACCAATACCTGGGTCGCCTCGCTCGCCGGCGCATCGAACCTTTCCGCCCTGTCTGGCGGCGGATCGAAGTCCTTGTCGGCAACGCTCGATCGCGTCCGCCTGACGACGCTCGGCGGCACCGACACGTTCGACGCCGGCAAAGTCAACATCCTCTACGAATAGGCGGACCCCATGGCATCCATCCGGCTTTCCGAGTTCGATACGTGGCGCCCAGGCTATGGGCTGGCGACGGTCACGATCGTGCGCGCCGGAACGGACAGCCTTGCCACGGTCTATTCCGACGAGGATCTTCAGAACGTCGCCGCCAACCCGCAAACCCTGCTTGGCAACACCGTCGGCGAAACCTCCTACGGCAAATGGTCAGCCCCGCTCTATGTTGGGCTGGCGGTCGAATTGCACATCGACACTGTCGACCGCACCGGCGTCATCCGTCCGGCGATCGACGATCTCGAGGGCGAGGACGGCTCCGACCTGCTCGTGACTGTCGACGGCGGGTCCGAAGCATACTCGCTGGCCGAGCGTCTCGGCCGCCGCATCGACGCGCGCGACTATGGCGAGTTCGTCGAGGTCGGAGTGGTCGGCGCGTCGGCCGCCACCAACAGCGCCACGCTGCAGGCAGCCCTTGGTGTCGCCGGTGCGGCCGGTGGCGGCTTTGTCGAACTGCCCCCCGGCTTCTACACCGTCAATCCGTTCTCGCTCGCTGAAAATGTCGTGCTGCGCGGCCAAGGCAGGGGCGCCACGACGCTTCAGTGCAACCAGGCAAGCCGCGTCGCCACCATCGCCGGCCCGCGCGCCGGCCTGTCCCGGCTGACACTGGACGGCGTTTCAGTGGTCGCCGGATCGGTCGGCCTCTATTCCGTAGCCAATGACCAGATCGTGCTCGACGATGTCGAGATCAAGCGGTTCGCGGCCAGCAAGCACATTCGCGGCGGCGAAAACATGGTTTGGGAAAAGCTCTACATCTCCGACTGCGCCGACGGCTCGAAACTGCATGGCGACACCGATGCCGGCGATTCCGGGCTCGGCAAGCGTCTCGGCAATGTCCGGTGGATCGGCGGTCGCATCGATCTTTGCTCCGTCACCGGCCTTGATGTCCGCAACGTCGATGCGCCATGCGGCCAGATCACGCTGGAAGGCGTCGAGTTCGACACCAACACCGGCACCGCGCTGTCGATCATCGGCGCTCGAGGCGTCACAGTCATCGATCCGGTGTTTGTCGGCAACACGGTCGACCTCGAAATCGATGACGGCTCGCCGCTCGATGGCGACAACAGCATCGCCAACATCCGCTTCCTGCGCGGCCGGATTTCCGGCGGCGAGATGGAGCTTTCCGGCACGCTCGAAAGCGTCGTGTTCCAAGAGGTCGAGATCGACGACGTCGACATCACGCTGACCAGCCCGCTCAACAACGTCCTGGCGCTGGATTGCCGCGAGATCAACGACGTCACGCTCGCCGGCACGGCAACCGCATGGCTGCGCTCGCGCACCACCGACAAGGGCGAGAGCTTCGGCGTCACCACGTCGAACGGCGCGACCAAGGCGTGGGGCATCGAGCTTGACCCGGGCCAGCGCGTGTTTCTCACCGCCAAGGTCGTCGGCCGCCAGCAGAACGGCACCAACGACGGCTTCTACTTCGTCGCCGTCTCGGCACGCCGGCCAGGCTCGGCGCTCGCCTACGACACGCAGACCGGCAACTTCACGCTCGGCGCCATCCTGACCGGCGCCACGTCGGGCGCCACGGGGCGCATCACCGCCGACGCAGATGGCGGCGCCACGGGCACGCTGACCTTGCAGGACATCGACGGTGTATTCGTCGACAACGAGATCATCACCGACGGCAGCGGCGGCTCGGCGCTGGCCAATGGCGCGCTCGTGGCCGCCAATGTCGCGCTTGCCGGCACCAACGAAGAGGTCCGCGCGCCGCAGGAGACCAATGCCAATTGGGCGTGCGCCTTTGCCGCCAACGGTCCCGAGATCGAGTTGCGCGTCACAGGCGACACCGGGCAGACGGTCGAATGGACCGTCGAGGTCGAGGTCGTGTCGTCGTAATGGAAGACTGGACGCCGCTCCCGATCGACAAGCCCGTCTATGCCAACGCCGACCCGGACTCGGTCATCGGCTACCAGACGGCGATGGAGAACGGGTTTCTCAACGACCAGGGCGTGCAGGTGCGGTTTCCGGGCTTCATCGACTTCGCCGAGCTCGGCGACAATGGCCGCGTCTATCTCAACGACCTCAACGGCGACCTGATCGCCTCGACCAGCAAGGGTGCGGTCTACCGCATCAACCGAGCCGGCACGGTGTTCCGCATCCCGGGCGTGCCGGTTTCGGGCGGCCGACGGACCATCTTCTCCAAGACAGACCGCGAACTGGACATGGCCGCCGGAGGGCCGATCATCCGGCTGCGCACCGACAAGGCCGAGCTTTTGAGCGTCAACGCGCCGCTTGCCTCGCATGTCGGCTGGCTCGACAACTTCACCATCGCCGCCGAGGTCAACTCGGGGCGGTTCTACCATTCCGGCGCCGGCACGCCGGACCAGTGGGATCCGCTCGACACCTTTGCCGCCGATGGCAGCGCCGACAACATCAACGCCATGATCGTCACGCCGTTTCGCGAGATCATGCTGTCTGGCTCGGCCTCGATCGAGCAGTTCGAGCGCAACCCCGGCGCCGACGTGCCGTTCTTCCGCCGCTGGTCGATCGGCGAGGGCGTATCGCTGCCCTACGCCATGATCTTCGCCGACAATGCGGTGTGGACCATGAACAGCCAGACCGAACTGGTGCGCTTCTCGGGCCAGATTTCAGAGGTTGTTTCGTCGGCGATCGGGCTTCTGCTCGAGCAAATCGACGACTGGACCGACGCATGGATTGGCGGCTTTCCGGATAAGCCCATGCATGTTCTTGGGCAGAAATTCCTACTCATGCAGGCGCCGAAGGCGACAAACCCCTACGGCACCAAGGGCATGACCTTCCTGTTCGACTACAAGAACAAGCGGTGGTCGAACCTCTATGGCTGGGACGATCTGACCGGAACGCCGATCCGCTGGCCTGGCTGGTCGCACTGGCGGCTATGGGACCGCATCTTCATCGGCGGCGAGGGCAGGATCTACGAACTGAAGACCGACACCTTCAGCCACGCCGGCGCGACACAGCGCTGGCTTATCAGGACCTCGCACATGGTCTCGGGCAACCAGGTGCAGGTGAAGGGCCTTCGGCTTCAACTCAAGCGTGGCATCGGCTCCAACACCTTCGATCCGCAGATCAGCGTGCGTTGCAGCCGCGACGGCAAGCCGTTCGGCACGCGCATCCGCCGCGGGCTCGGCAAGGCAGGCCACAGGGTGCAAACGATCGAGTTCGGCGCCTATGGCGTCGGATCGACGTTCCAGTTCGAAATCACCTGCTCGTCGGACTGCGACGTCCAGTTGATCGGCGCCGGCGTCAAGACCGAGGCAATCGGGCACTGATGGTCGACAAGGTCCCGCAGCCGCCGCGCCTGACCGGCGACAACGGCAAGGACATCGTGGCCATCATCGACTGGCTGACGGCGTTCGCCATGTCGCAGAACACCGTCAATGTCGAGAACACCAACGTCCCGCCGACCACACAGCAGGTCGCGGCAGCCGGCGCGCTGATGGAGTCCAACGTGATCGACGAGGACGACATGGCATCGGACAGCGACACGATGGTTCCGACGCAGCAGAGCGTCAAAGCCTATGCCGATGCCCTGGCCGGCATCGATGCAATCAGCGGCATCATTCAGACGCCGCTCGACGGCACGTATCTTCTCGTCGTCAAGGTCCCGTTCGGCCTGACCATCGTCGAGACCGTGACCAAGAGCATTTCCGGCACCTGCACCGCAACATTCAAGATCGACGGCGTCGCCCTGGGCGGCACGGCCAACGCGGTTTCATCGGCCGAAGACGCGCAGGCACAGGCATCGGCCAATGTCGCGGCGGCAGGAACCGACATCTCGGTGACGATATCGGCCAATGCGGTGTGCTCCGGCATGAGCTTCACCATCAAATACAGCCGCATTCCCTGATGCAGTTCATCATGATCGACGGCATCGGCAGCGTTCCGGTCGAGTGCAGCTTTGAGGGATTTACGACCACGGCGGTTGTGACCGCCACATCACACTTGACGCCGGATTGCCCGGCTGGGGCCGATTACGCCGGCAGGTATGTTTTTGCCTGGGTCTATTGGGTTTCGGCGCTCACAGAGACCCTTGTATCGGCGACAATTGCCGGGGTGGATGCGGAAATCTATCCGCAGACATCGTTCAGCTCCGGCGGTTTCACGCGCCCCGAGCGTGGTTTTGTGCTCATCTCGGCGGAAGTCCCTGCTGGCGCTGCCGTGGACATTGCCACGACCTTCTCTGGCGACGTCGACCGGCCGGATATCTTCACCTACCGGGTCATCAATCTTGTGTCGGATGCGGTGATCGATTCGCAGATCAATGGCGGCACGGCATCGGATATCTCGCTCGATGCTGACTGCGACGTGGTGGCGGGTGGCGTTGTATTCTTCGCCCTGTGCGCAGGCTGGAATCCCGAGACCTGCGATCTAACGGGTACGTCGCAAGACTTCGAACAGGCCGTCCGAGGCATCGACAATTTCGCGTCCGGTGGTTTCTACCTGCCGCTAGCAGACGAAACGCCACGAGCGTTCAACTCGACCCTGACGAATGGGGGCGGCGGCGGCAATCCCAACCACGCCAACATCGTCGCTTCATTCCGCTAAACCGATCAAACGGAGATCAAAATGGCACTCCAAAACGGCTATCAAGAGCAGGGTCAGGCGCAGCGGGCAACCGGCTTCGTCGGCTCGACCGCAGCCGCTCCGACGCCGACGGCTCCCGCAGCCGCGCCGACGCCCGCGCCGGTAACGACGACCGTGACGCCGGCGCCGACCACACCGGCCGCCACCACACCGCCGGCTACGACGCTGCCGGCAACAACGCCGGCGCCGACGACGCCGACGACCAGGCTTGGCAGCGTCTTTCAGATGCCCGGCATGCCGCCCCGCCCGGAACATGCCACCAAGCCGAAAAGCCCGAAAAAGGTCTGCTACACCAAGGGGACGGAGGTCCGCATGGCCGACGGCTCATGGAAGCCGGTCGAGACGATCGCCCTGTTCGAGGAAGTCATGCTCGGCGGGATGGTCATCGGCCGCGGCGAAGCGCTGTCGGACAATGCGTTCCGCTACAAGGGTCAGATCGTCACCGGCAGCCATGCGGTCTTTTCCGATGAGGGCCGGTTCAGCCGCGTCGAAGACACCGCCGGCGCCGAGCCATTCGACATTGGTCGAGATGGCTGGATCACCGTATATCCGTTGGTGACGACCAATCACCTGATGGTGCTTCGCACCCACATTTCCGCCGACTTCGCCGAGACGGACACCTCCGTCGATCAGCTTCCCGACCAGCGCCTTGGGGAACTCAATGCAGACCGAGACCGCCTCGAATGCCTCGACTGGATCGTCAGCGAAGGAACCATCTTCGGCAATGATCCCGTACCGGCAAGAGGATCACTATCCGCTTATCAAGAGTTGGTTGCAGGCGAGGGATGGAAACCAGTTCCTGCCGCCTGAGTGCCTGCCGCCGAGCGGCGTTGTCGTCATGGTCGACGGCAAGCCGGCCGGCGCCAGTTTCGCCTACCTGCCCAATGCGGCGATCGCCTATATCGCCTTCACCTGCGTCAATCCCGCTCTATCCGGTCGTGTCCGCCTCGCTGTCGCCAAGCGCGCCATCCAAGGCGCGGTCGAGATCGCCGAGGCATTCCTCAACGGGCGCGGATTCATCGAGATGCCGACTCACCTTTGGGGCCTTCATCACGTCGCCACCGAATATCTTGGCTTCCGCAATGGCGGCCCGGTCCACACGGCCTTTCGCCTGATCGGCGACGGCGTCGACCCTGACATGCTCACATAGGAGAATTTCCCATGAACATGCCCATGCAGCCCGGCCAGCCCGGCGGTATGCCGCAAGCCGCTCAACAGCCAGCCGCACCGCAGCCTGGTGGTGCACCGCCCCCGGGCGGCGCTCCGCAGCCTGGGGCCGCGCAGTCTGGCCTGCCGCCGGAATTGCAGCGCCACATCGATCCGAGGAACCCGGTCCAGGCGCTCTTGCTGAAGCGCCTCGATGCGCTGTCGGACGAAGAGCAGGAAGCATTGCTCGGCGGCATCGACGAGGGCGCCGGCATGGCGCTGAAGAAGCTTCTGCCCGAGGTCGGCTTCGTCATCGACTACATGGCTCAACAGGCCGGCGGCATGGGCGACGAACAGGGCGCAGAGCAGCCGGGCGGCGCTCCGCAGCCGATGGCAGCGCCCGCACCGCAGCAGCCGCAGCAGCCGCCCCAGCAGGGCATGGCTCGCACGCGCCTCGCCAGCGTCTAAGAGAAAACAGGGGGCAGGACAATGCTTGGCGCGATCATCGGTGCGGCTGCCTCAATAGGCGGTGCTGCGATTGGCTCGAGCGCGAACGCCGATGCGGCGAACGCTGCGAACCAAATGACCTACGAAGGCATGCGGATTTCGACCGACGCGATCAACAAGTACATCGACGCGATCTATGCCGGTCTCGACATCCAGCGCGCCGCCATCCAGTCCGGCTATGACGCGACCGTCGGCTCGATCGAGGAAGGCAGCCATGCCGCCCAGGCGACGCTTGGCGCGATGCGCGACGAAGCCGAGCCGGGCATGCGGTTCCTGCGCAACGTCATCGCCAATCCGATGCGGCTGACGTCGGACCAGAAGTATCAACTCGACGAGTCGCGCCGCATCAACGCGCAGAACATCCGCTCTTCCGGTTTCGCGGGATCCGGGCGCACCGCCGCCGCGCTCATGAACAAGGTCGAGAACGACACCACCAACGCGATGCTCGAAAAGAACCGTGCCGCCGCCATGGCTGCGGCCGGCGGGCTGGCCGACAGCTACGACCAGTCGGGGCGCGGCATTGCCGGCTTGCAGTCGTCGGAGGGCAACGCCAAGGCGCAGGCGGCCGACACCGCATCGGCGCGCGCCGGCGCCATGTACGACAATTATCACAGCAATCTCGGCAACGCCTATGTCTCGATCGGCAAGACGCAGGCCGCCGGCATGCAGACCATGGGCAACACGACCGCCAACGCGATGACGGCGAACGGCAACCTCATGGGCCAGGCGATCGGCGACATCGGCTCCGCAATCGCATCGGGCGCGCGGGCGAGCACCTATGCCGACCGGATGTCCAAGTACGAATCCGGCGCAGGGCTTTACTGAGGGGCGACAGACCATGTCCGACATCCAGTTCATTCGCGAAAACCCCGGCACCGCAGCCTTCCACCGCGGCCAGCAGGCCTATCAGGACCTCCTGACCACCGACATCGCCAATGAGGCGAGGATGCAGCAGAACGCCGAGGCCGCCGCCGCCATGCCGTCGCGGCTGCGCTCGGTCCAGGCCGGCGCCGATTTCGACCGCACCCGCGCCGATATCGCAGCGCAAACCGCGCCCTACGACGTCATCGTCGCGCGCGAGCAGGCCGCACAGGCGCCGATCAGGACTGGCGAGGCCGAGCTTGCCGCGGCCGAAAATCAGGCGACGTCTGCCGATCGCATCGCCCAGGCTGGCCAGAACACCCGGCTTGGCGCGGTCAAGGCCGACAATGCCGAGCTCGATGGCACCTACAAGGTCATCGACCTGCTCGACCAGGGCGACGTCGAGACAGCGCGCACCGTGGCGAAGCAACTTGGCGTCGACCTGCCCGACGCCGTCATCAACAACCGGCTGGTCATCAAGCAGTTGAAGGCGCTCTCCGAGCAGGCCAAGTCGCAATATCCGAACTCGCCCAAGCGGCAGGAGCAGTTCATGACCGAGGCGGTCAAAGGGCTCCAAGACGGCACTACCGGCGCGCAGAACCGCGCCGATCCGGGCTATCCGTTCCGGGTCGACAATGCGCCCGAGCCGGACATGAGCGCGACCAACACCAACAGCAGGCCGTTGCAGTTCGAGGTCGTGCGAGATGCCGCGCGGGCGCTCGGCTATTCCGAAGAGGACGCCTTTGCCATGGCGTCGGGTCGCAAGCCGCCGACCGATGTCGAGTTCATGGAACTGGCGCGCAAACTGACCGCCATGGAAATGCCGTCGAGCGATTTTCGCACGTCGCCGGAGGATCGCCGCGCGCGCTACGAGCAGATCCTCAACGATCTCAAGACGGGCAACCAGCAGCGCCCGCAGCCAGGCGCCGCAGCCCCGGCCCAGCCAGCACCAGCGGTGGCGGCGCCCGCAGCCGCAGTTCCAGCCATGCAAGGCGATGGGTCGCAGGCCAGCCCGTTCCAGGCAACGACACAGGAGCAAGTCGATTGGTTCAAAAACAGCGCGCCCGCCGGCTCCATCATCATGATTGACGGGCAGCTTTACACCAAATGACCCTCAACACGCTCGGCCTGAAGAAACTCGACACTACGGGCTTGCGCCCGGCTGGTGCGCCGTCGGCATTCGACACGCAGGGCTTGAAGAAGCTCGACACGACTGGCTTGACCGCGATGCCGGCGATCGGCCGCGCCGATCCGATGTCGGAAGACCGCTCCGTCCCGTTCGGCTCTGTCGCACGCGGTTTCAACCGCCTGCAGCAGGCCGGCACCATGATCAAGCGGGAAACCGGCTTCATCACCGACGAGGAAGCCGCCAAGGACCTGGTCCGCGACGAACTGGACATCGCCAACTATCCGCCATCGCCTGCCGTCGAGCAGGGCATGAAGGAGATTGCGGAGTCGAAAGGCTGGGGCGGCGGCGCCTATGCCATCCTGAGCAATCCGCAGGCGGTCCTGTCGACCATCGGCGAGAGCGTGCCGCAGTCGATCGCGCCGCTGGCAGGTGGTATAGCGGGCGGCGCTGCCGGTGGTGCAGCCGGTTCCGTGGTTCCTGTCGCCGGCACCGCCGCTGGCGCCACAGCCGGCCTTGTCGGCGGCACGTTCATCGGTTCTTTCGCCGGCGAGTATTCCGCGACCATGATCGACACCATGCGCAAGCACGGCGTCGATTTCAACGACGACGCCAAGGTCGTCGCCGCTTTCCGTGATCCGGCCATCATGGCAGAGGCGCGCGAGCACGCCATCAAGCGCGGCATCCCGATCGCGGCTTTCGACGCGCTTTCATTCGGCATTGCCGGCAGGATCGGCAAGCCAGTGGCCGAGCTCGCCGCGCAGGCCGGCACGGGCGCAGCCGGCGAGGCGTCGGCGCAGTTTGTCGACGAGGGCGAGGTCAGCAAGCCCGCCGACGTGCTCATGGAGGGCATGGCCGAGGTCGTCACTGGCGTGCCTGAAATCGGCATCGGCATGGCCCGCCAGGGGAAGGGATCACGGCTTCGGTCGGTCGAAGCCGTGCCTGATGGCGCTTTGCCGGCCGACCAGATCATCGGTCTTGATCCCGAGTCCGAAGAAGCCGTCAACGGCAGGATCGACGAAGCCTTCGGTCAGGAGATGGCCGGGTTTGATCCGACCGCCCGTGTCGAGCAGGCGTTCGAGCCGCAGCCGCCAGCAGTCGGCATGCCGGTCACGCCAACCCCGACCGGCGATGAAGCGCTCGGTGCCGTCACCTTGCGCCGCTCACGCGCGGCCAAAGCGTTCAATGACGCAACGGCGACGAACGATCCTGCCGCTATCGAAGCCGCGCGGCAGGAGTTCATCGCCTCGATGCGCGACCTGAAAAGGCTCGATCCCGCCCAGTTCGAACACTACGCCAACATGCCGGGCAACAAGCATTTCTTTCCGGAGTTGCAGCAGCTTGACGCTGGCGGGGTGGCACCGACCGCGGCTCCTGTTTCTCGTGAAACAAACCCGGAACAGCCGCCGCCCGTCGCCGATCCGAGCCTGATCCCGGTCGAAGACAAGCCGACGGGCATGGCCGCGATCGTGCCGGAGCCCGAGAGCTTCACCATAGAATCCGGGTCCGCCGACGTGAAAAACGTCCGCCCGGAAGTCCTCGACCGCTTCCAGCAGTTGCAGGATGCGTTCGGCGCGCAATTGCCGATCAATTCCGGTTTTCGCGATCCAGACCGCAACGCCAAGGCAGGCGGCGCGAAACAGTCACAGCACATGGACGGCAATGCGCTCGACATCGACGTGCGCGGCATGCCGATCGCCGAGCGCGTGCGCCTGATCGAGGCTGCGTCCGCCATGGGCTTCACCGGCATCGGCGTCTACAATAACGCCATCCACATCGATCTTGGCGCGCGCCGCTATTGGGGCCCGAGCTATGGTGCCGAAAGCCTGCCGACTTGGGCGGCTGACGTCATTGGCCGCCACATGGGCGGCCAGATCGAGCAGGCGCCGCGGCGTCCAGGCAGCATCCCAACCGCTGAAATGATCCCCGGCGCGAACGACAGCCGGCCCAACCTCGACGCCCTGCTTTCCGACAAGCGCAAACTGTCCGACATCGTCGCCGAGCGCAAAGCCGCCGAAGAGTTCACGCCGTCGGCGACGTGGCGGACCGTGCCGACCGGCGCCAAGGTCGAAGGGCTTGAGACAAAGACCGAGAACGGCGCGACCATGGCGAGGCTACAGCCGGCGCCAGGCACGCGCCAAGCGCCCGTAGTGATCGAGCGGCCCTCCGACATCCACATCAATGCCGAGCAGACCGCCGAGCCGACGCCGGCACAGGCCGAGGCCGGCAACTACCGCAAGCGTCACGTCGAATGGCAGGGCATGCCCATCGCCATCGAGACAGAGGCGGGGCAGGAGCGTACCGGCATCGATCCGAGCGGCACGCCTTGGTCGGTGCGGATGCCGGCGCCCTACGGCTATCTCAAGCGCACCAATGGCGCCGACGGCGATGCGGTCGACGTCTATCTCGGCCAGGAGAACACCGGCAGCGTCTTCGTCGTCGACCAGATCGACCCGCGCACCGGCAAGTTCGACGAGCATAAGGTGATGCTCGGTTACAATGACCTTCAGTCGGCGATGGACACCTACGAAGCGGCGTTCTCGGACGGCAGCGGCCCAACGCGCGCCGGCGCCGTCTCGGGCATGACCGTGGCGCAATTCCGGCAATGGCTGAAGAACGGCAACCCGAAGAAGCCCATCGCTTACACCAAGCCGGAGCAGAAGCGCAGCGGCGGCGGTACAGCCGGAACGCCCGACATCGTGCAGTTTCTGGCGCAAGCCGGCGGCCTTCAGGACTATCAGGGCGAACTGCGCTCGCTCGACCTGCGCAATCTATTCGTGCCTGGTGCCGGCCGTCTGGTCCGTTCCGGCGGCCTGACGCTCGATCGAGCCCGCGAACTCGCCGAAGAGGCGGGCTATCTCGGGCAGGCGGGCCAGTATCAGGTAAGCACCATCCCCGATCTGCTCAACGCGATCGAAGCCACGCGGCGCGGCCAGCGCGTGTTTTCGCGCGCCGACCAGGCCAAGGGCGCCGGCATCAAGGTGCCAGGCGATCCCGGCGAATCGCGCACCCAAGCCATTCTCGACGACCTGAAACAGACGCTTCAAGCCGTCGGCGCCAATCTTCGGCCCGCCGAAATGGCGGAAATCGAGGCGCTGATTGCCGATGGCTGGTGGCCGGAAGAGGCTGCCGTCGAGGTCATGGAACGCCATGCTCTTGCGATCGACGCCGAAACGGAGCAGAGTGAACAAACAGAGGACATCGACAATGTCATCCCGTTTGACCCCGCAGCAGAGGACCGACAAGGCGAAGCAATTGCGCCAGCGGTCGCTCAACCAGCCCAACCTGAGCGTCGAGGACCGGAAGGAACTCCGCAGGGCGGCGACCAATCTGGAAGCGGCGAACCGTCTCGAGGAGCGGATGAAGTCGCAGCCAAGCCGCAATGGCGGCAGATCGGCGTAAACCAGGACGACCGCCCGCTCTTTGAAGATCAGCGCGGCGTCCGCTCTTTCACCACCGACGGCGGCATCAGGATCACCGAGCCGGTCACGCTCAAGCCGGGCGGTGGCGTTTCCGTCCGCGAGCGCTCGGCAGCGTATGAGCCTGTCGACGAGACGCCCAAGCCGGCCGAACCCAAGCGCGTCGACCTTCCTGCGCTGACGAAATACGCGCAATCTGTCGTCGGCGACGAAGTGCAGTCGGTCACGCTCGTCGGCAGCATGGTTTCTGGTCAGGGTCAGGATATCGACCTGCTTTACGATCTTGGCGATCGTGGCCGAAACATGCCGGCTGGCGAGGACGATGCGGCCGAGTTTGTGCAGATGATCGTCGAGGGCATCGAGGCGCCCATCGATCTCGACGCCTACGACAGCTTTTTCAAGGTTGGAGATCGCTATTTCCACATCGACGACGGCGCAGGCCGGGCGATGGTGGAGAACACCAGATATGCCAAGGAGCAGGCGGGCAAACCGACGAAGGTGCTCGCTAGACAAACTGCACCGGCCGCGAGCGCCGGCTTTGGCACACCCGAGAAACCCGACGTTCTAAATCTCGGCATCGCCTTCGCCGAGTATTTCTCGTCGCCGGACAATGGTTTCCCGTCGATCGCCCAGGCGCGCCAGTTCGCGGCCGAGCGCGTCGGCGGCGCCATCAAGCCAGGCACGGAGGCGGCAAAGGCCGTCGATGAGGCGGTCGAGGTCGGTGCGGTGCTCGCCGGCCGCGAGATCGTCAAGGCGTCGCGGACCCGTGGCGATAAGATCACCTTTGACCGCCTGGTCAGCCTCTATCGCCGGCAGCCGAACCTCTCGGTCCGGACCTCGACCAGTATCCAGAACCAAGCGTATTCGACACCGGTACCGCTGGCCTATGTGGCGTCGCGGCTGGCAAACGTCAGCGAGGCCGGTTCCGTCTATGAGCCGACCGCCGGCAACGGCGCGTTGCTGATCGAGGCGACACCCGACCAGGCGTTCGCCAATGAACTGGATCCCGAGCGCGCCGCCATGCTGCGCGAACTGAGGTTCGACACGACCAGCGAGGACGCTGCCAGCGACAGGGCCGGCGCGAGCCTGCCGGCGGGCGGCGTCGATGTAGTCATTGCCAACCCGCCCTTCGGCGCGGTGCATGAAGCGGGCGGCAAGACCAAGCAGTTCAGGATCGACGATCGCTACACCACCGGCGAAATCGACCATGCCATCAGCCTGAGCGCGCTCGATCGCATGAAGGACGACGGTTCGGCGGTGCTGATCCTGGGCGGCATCAACAAGCTCGCCAAGACCGAGGAAGCCCGCTCGAACGCCTACAACGGCAAGGCGAAACGGGAATTTTACCTTACGCTCTATTCGCGGTACAATGTGGTCGATCATTTCACCGTGGCCGGTGAGCTCTACGAAAAGCAGGGGGCCGGCTGGCCAGTCGACGTGATCGTGATCCGGGGCAAGGGCAAGTCCGCCCTTCGGCTGCCGGCCGCAGATGTTCCGCGCGTCCTCAACTCGTGGAACGAAGTAAAGGGCCTTCTCGATGCAAGATACGATCGAGCAACGCGACCTTCTGGTGGAGAAGATGTCCGACCTTCTGTCGAAGCTGCCGCAGAGCCAGCGCCTCGAGGCAATGCGCCTGATAACGTCGCAGTTCGTGGCGTCGAACCTTCTGGCGCCGGACCAATCGCCGAGATTGCGGACGGACAGCCCGCAAGCGTTCAGCCTGGACCTGATCGGCAGCAACGAGAGCCTGTACCAGCGCCTCAGCCTGAACCGGATGCAGGCGTTCAAGCGCGCAATGGCGGCGACCAGCCCGCAGCAAATGGCCGACGCACTGACGTAACATCCGACAAGGTCAAGGAGATCGTCCGCTCGAAAGAGTGGAAGGCTGTCTTTGGCTCGACCACAAATATCAATGCGCCCGGCGATCACTACGCCCATCCCGAGAGCCCGGTCGCATTCGAGCGGGTGCGCGGCTGGCTCGATGCCAAGGCCGGTAAAGCGCCGGAGAAGCCGGACGCACCGACAGCAGACATGGGGCCGGGCCGCTATGATCCGATAAACCCCTATCTGGAAGGCTATGTCGGCGGCGCCTCTGGCGAGGCAGTCGTCATTCGCGCGACCGATGCCCCTGCCGTGTGGGACTTACTGACCAAGGAACCGCCCCAGCCGACCGCTCCCGCGCCGCAGGCGGATCTGTTCGGCGCCGCACCATCACCCAAAGAGGTCCGCCAGGGCAACCGCGAAGCGATCCAGCCGACCGAGGCGGCGGCCGAAACCGCTGCGGCGATCGGTTCCGATGGCGAGCAGGCCAAGACCAAGCGCGCCCCCAAGATCGACACCGCCGACAAGCAGGTGGCCTACAAGCCGAAATCCGGGCAGTCCGGCATGGGAACGCTGGTTCCCGTCAACATGCAGACGACGGTTTCGGAATCGCTGGCCGCTCTTTCCAAGAAGGTCGGCGACCTCGACACCTTCGTCGCCAAGGAACTCGGCTATCCCAAGGACAGGCTCGGCGACTATTTCGCGGCCGAGCAGGTCGACGGCATCGCGCTGGCGATCGAGAATTTCAGGAAGAAAGCCGGCTTTATCGTCGGCGACCAGACCGGCATCGGCAAGGGCAGGCAGGTGGCGGCGGTGCTGCGCTGGGCTATGCGCAACAAGAAGACGCCGATCTTCGTCACCGAAAAGCCTAACCTCTACGCGGATATGTATCGCGACCTGGTCGACATCGGCATTGTCGAGATGCTCGGCCGCGAGCCGAAGATCCTGATGACCAACTCAGGCGAAAGCGTGCCGCTCGACGAGGAAGGCACCAAGTTCATCAAGTCGCAGGGGCCCGGACCGCACGCCCAGCTTATGCGCCGCATGGCAACCGCCGGCAAACTCGACGGCTTCGACCTGGTGTTCACCACCTATTCGCAGATGCAGACCGTCAAGGGCGAGCAGACCGAGCGCATGGCCTTCCTGCGCGCGATGGTCGGTGCCAATGGCGTCGTCGTGTTCGACGAGAGCCACAACGCCGGTGGCAACGCAGCCGGCATGGTCGACGACAAGGCGATGAACCGGGCGACGTTCGCCCGCGAGATCGCCCAAACCGCCGACGCCGTGCTCTATTCGTCGGCGACCTATGCCAAGCGCCCCGACGTCATGGACCTCTACGCCAAGACCGACATGCGGCTTGCCGTCGACGACATCACCAAGCTCGGCGAACTGATCCAGCGCGGCGGCGTGCCGATGCAGCAGATCGTCGCCACCATGCTGAGCAAGGCTGGCCAGTATGTCAGGCGCGAGCGCTCGTTTGACGGCGTCGTCTACGACAGCCCGGTCGTGCCCGTCGACCGCAAGACCTATGAGCGGTTCTCGACCTCGATCAAGGCGATCCAGACGTTTTCGGAAGACCACGTCAAAGGCGCCAGCAAGGCGATCGACAAGGAGATGAAGGCCGACGCCAAGCAGATCAGCAGCGACAACTCGACCGGCGGCGCCGGCGCGACCTCGACGAACTTCACGTCGATCATGCACAACGTCATAAACCAGATCCTCCTGGCGCTGAAAGCCGACGTGGCGGCGAACCTTGCCATAGAGACCATCGCCAAGGGCGAAAAGCCTGTCATCACGCTGGCCAACACGCTGGAATCGTTCCTCGACGAGTATGCCGGCGAAAAGGGCCTGAAGCCCGGAGACGCCATCAGCATCAACTTCGCCGACCTGCTTATCCGCTACCTCGAGCGCAGCCGCGTGCTGATCATCAGGAAGCCGTTCGCCAAGAAGGGCGAGAGCGAACGGCACTACCTGACCGACGAGGAGTTGGGGCCGGCTGGCGTAGCAGCGTTCAAGGCCGCGAAAAAGCTTATTCAGGACGGCGATTTCGGCTCACTGCCGGTCTCGCCGATCGACTGGATCAGGAGCCGCATCGCCCAGGCCGGGCACAAGGTCGGCGAGATCACCGGGCGTTCCATGGTCATCGACTATCGCGCCGACGGCACGCAGGTCCTGCAGATGCGCGCCGGCAGCGCCAAGTCGATCGCCGGCCGCCGCAAGGCCATCACCGATTTCAACGGCGGCGCGCTCGACGCCATGATCCTCAACCAGGCGGGATCCACCGGCCTGTCGCTGCACGCTTCCGAGAAGGTCAAGGACCGCCGCAAGCGGCACATGATCATCGCCCAGGCGGAAGGCAACATCGACACCCACATGCAGATGCTCGGCCGCGTCCACCGCACCGGGCAGGTGGTGACGCCGCGCTATTCGCAGCTTGTCGCCAACGTGCCGGCCGAAAAGCGCCCGGCTTCGGTTCTCGCCAAGAAGATGGCGTCGCTGAACGCCAACACCACGGCGAGCCGCGATAGCGCGCTGACGGCCAAGGATGTCCCGGATTTCATGAATGAGTACGGCGACCGCGTGGCGGCTGCCGTGATGGCAGACAATCCCGATATTCACGAGATGCTCGGCGAGCCGCTGAACGAGGCCAAGGACGGCTTTGACCACACCGAGGCGATGCGCAAGGTCACTGGCCGCATCCCGCTCCTGCCGCTCGACGTGCAGGAGCTCGTCTACGAGATGCTCGAAAGCGAGTACACATCGTTCATCGCGCAGGTCGAGGCGTCGGGCGAGAACGCGCTCGAGGCCAAGACGCTCGACCTCGACGCCCGCACCATCGAGCACAGGCAGGTCAAGGAGCCGTCCAGCACCGATAGCCCGTTCGCCGATGGCGTGTATTTCGAAAAGGTCGACGTCAAGAAGCTCGGCAAGCCGATGTCGTCGGTGCAGGTCGTCGAGGCCATCGCAGATGCCGCGGGCGAGGACGCCGGCAACGTGACGCCGGAAACAGCGCAGGCCGCGCTGGGGCGCCTGGAACGGGCGACGACGGCCAAATATCGCGAGCAGTGGCATGCTGTCGACGCAGAGTTCGCCGCCTACCGCAAGTTCATGGTCGGCGACATCGAAAAGCCGGAAGTCCGCGCGGCGATGGAAACCAAGCTGGCCGACATCCAGAAGCGGTTCAACGCGCTCATGAACGTGTTCGCGCCGGGCACCGGCGTTCGGCTGAAGACCGAGAGCATGGGCAACCTTTACGGCATCGTCATTGCCATCAAGCGCACCGGCAAGACCAAGAACCCGCTGGCGCTTGGCTCTTGGAACGCCCACATCGCCACCGCCGACGCTTCGCGGCAGATGACCATCCCGTTTTCGCAACTCTACACCGCGAGGACCGCGCCGTCTGAGCCGTCGCCGGCACAGATCGAGGTCGAGGAAGCCCGGTCGATCGGTTCCATGCCGATCATCAAGGCGTTCGACGACATGCAGCAGTCGCGGCGCGAAGAGCGCCTCGTCGTCACCGGCAACCTGCTCGCCGGCTACGACGTCGTGAACGCGCGCGGCTCGATCATCAATTTCACCGACGACGAGGGCCGGCTGCGCTCCGGCATCATGATGCGGCGCGACTTCGACCCCGAGACGTTCCTTGGAACGCGCCCGGTCCGCTTCAACATCGCCGACCACATCCTGCGGTTCCTCGATCGCGTGCCCGCGGCAGCGCTCTATTCGACCGATCGCCTGGCCGGCGTGAAGCGGCTGCCGAATGGCGATATCCGCGTCATCACCGACGGCGGGCGCAACAAGGGCGGCCAATACTACCTCAACCGCGGCGTGCTCGAGGCCGCCGGCCGCGACTTCGTCAAGGTCGGCGGCGAGATGCGTATCGACGTCCCGCCGCCAACGGCGCTGCGCGTGCTCGACGCCATGCGCAAGGCCGGCGCCGTGTTCGAGACGAAGGAAAATCTCGATGTGGCGCGCGAGATCACCGGCGACACCGGCGGCAAGCAGATGTTTGCGCTGCGCCAGGGGCAGCCGCGCGTCATCACCGAGCGGTTCAAGGCGACCGATGGCGGCGAGTCGCGCTCGGAGATCCTGCTCGCCGACAGTTTCGCAGCCGAAACGGATCGCATCGAGGGCGCGCTGCGCAAGGAACTGGACCGGCTTGGCCTGACCGACGTCGGCCTGCGCCTGGCGCAGTCGATCCGCTTCATTGTCGACGGCAAAGCCTATCCCGCCGACGGCCGCTATTTCCGTGGCCTGATCGACGTCGCTCTCGAGGCGAAAAATCCGGCCAACGTGCTGCATCACGAAGCGTTGCACGCCATGCGCCGGGCCGGCCTGTTCACCCAAGAAGAATGGCAGGCGCTCTCGAACACATCCATGCGGGATTGGATGGAGCGCTATAAGATCGGAAAGTATTATGCGGGCTTTCCTGATTGGGCGCAGATCGAAGAGGGCATCGCCCACGCCTATGCCGATTGGGCGACGGAGAAATTCAACGTCGGCGGGCTCATCGCGCGCGCCTTCCGCAAGATCAGGAATTTCATCGAAGCGCTCGGCAACGCGCTGCGCGGGCTCGACTTCCAGACGACCAACGACATTTTCGCCAAGATCGGCTCCGGCGAGATCGGCAACCGGCCGCGCGCATCGGACAGCGACGAGGTCGCCTATGCAATCCATTCGATGGACAATGACCTGTTCGCCAAGGAAGTCGTCGAGACCATGGACGGGCCGCGCGAGCAGTTCGTCATCCCGGGCACCGAGAGGATCAGCGACAAGGAGCGCGCCGAGCGCTTGATGCAGGGCCGGCAGCGATCGTCGAAGCCGCAGCGCGACGCCTCCGGGCTGCCGCTGTTCGGCGACGAGAAGGACCAGACCAGCCTGTTCAAGATGCGCCGCGAGCCGAAGACTGCCGCCGATCGCCAGCGCGTTGCTCAGGGGCTAATTGCCCGTGGCCAGCCGATCGACCGAGCCATGCGGATGCCTTTCCATTTCTTCGGCGGCGTGAACAAGCAGGGCCAGTGGAAGCCCGGGCTCTACTTGTCGGACAAGGCCGCCAAGGTCATCACTGAGGCGAAGTTCAGCCCGGCAGGCCGGTTTTCGTGGATGAACGGCACTTTGGAAGCGGCCCGGGCCGGTCTCATCGACCGCTACGGGCTCGATGCTGACTATGTCGGCCGCGAGCGCAAGCGCAGCCTGGACGAGCGGCGCATCATGATGGAAGGCGTCGAAGTACTCAAATCGCTGAAAGACCAGAACGTCGGCGTCAGCGAAGCCAAGGTGCTGCAGGCGATCCTGACCGGCGAGAAGGTCGACGACGCAGACATGGGCAAGCTCGCCGAGCCGATCCGCAACGCGATCGACGAGCTCGGCCAGGAGGCTGTCTCGCTGGGGCTGTTGTCGGCCGAGAGCTTTGAGCGCAACCGGGGCGCCTATCTCCACCGCGTCTATGCCAAGAATGAGGTCGACCAGACCGGCCTTTCGCGCATGGTCGGTCGCATGATGAGCCGCAACCGCAAGAAGATCATCGGCGACCAGTTCAAGGGCAGGGGTATCTTCCTCGACATCGACGCCTCGCGCTTGGTGAAGGATGATCCCGAGTGGAACCTCGCCAAGCGCGGCCGGCCTGTCAAAGGCGAGAAATTCCGCGTGCTCGACCAGGTCGAGATGCAGGAGGACAGCCTTGCCGACGGAGCCAAGGAGAGGACCGTCCGCCGCGTCTACTGGCCTGCCGATCGCGACGTGCCGCTGAAATATGCCGGCTTCAAGGACAATGGCCTGTGGGAGATCAGGGGCGAGAAGGGCGGCAAGCTGGTGCTCTGGCGCGACTACACCAAGGCCGAGCGCGCCAACATGGGCGAAATCCTCGATGCCCGCTACAATATCGGCAAGACCTACATGATGATGGCGCACGACCTCGCCACCGGCCGCTTCTACAAGGACATCGCCGAAAACGAGCAGTGGACCGTCAGCAAGGAGCCGGCGGCGAAGTGGAAGGATGCCTCTGACGCCGGCCGCTATTGGGCCGATCAGGAGATCGCCTACATCAAGGTTCCCGACAGCGCCATTCCGCAGTCCGGCGGCAAGAAGCGCTGGGGCGCGCTGGCCGGCAAGTGGGTGCGCGCCGAAATCTGGCGCGACCTCAACGAGATCGAGATCATGTCGCGGCCGACGGTCTGGCGCCAGCTGCTGACGCAATGGAAGCTCAACAAGACCGCGCGCTCGCCAGTCGTCCACATGAACAACATCATGTCGAACCTGATGTTCATGGATATGGCCGACATCCGGCTTCAGGACCTGAAGGCCGGCGTGCAGTCCTTCGTGTCGCGCGATGAGCACTACCAGGAGGCGTTGAAGAACGGCGCTTTCGGCGCGGACATGATTTCGGCGGACCTTCGCGACAACGTGCTGAAGCCCATCCTCGAGGAGATCGCCAAGGCCGAGGCGGACGCCAGCGCCGGCACGTTCACGTCGAAGGCCAGGGTGTTGAGCAAGATCGCCGACCGGCTGTGGACCTGGGCGAAGCTCGTCGACCGCAAGATGCTCGACGCCTACCGCATCGAGGACGAACTGTTCCGCATGGCGACCTATATGCGCCGCCGGCAGATGGGCGACGAGCCGGCTGCGGCGGCTGATTTCGCGCGCCAGCAATTCCTCGACTACGACATCCGGGCGCCGTGGGTGAATGCCGCCCGCAACACCGTGCTGCCGTTCATCGCCTATTCCTATCGCGCCGTGCCGCTGATCGCCCGCGCAATGGCGACGAGGCCGTGGAAGCTGCCGAAATACTTCCTGATCGCCTATGCGCTCAACGCGCTCGCCTATGGCTGGGACGATGACGACGAAGAGGACCGCGAGCGCGCCAGCCTGCGCGACGAAGAGCAGGGCTATTCGTGGATCGGCGTGCCGCGCATGCTGCGCCTGCCGTTCCGCGACGGCAACGGCCTGCCGATGTTCCTCGACATCCGCCGCTGGATCCCGGCCGGCGACGTCTTCGACACCAATCAGGGTTCGGGTGCCGTACCCATTCCGGCGCCGATCCAGTTGGGCGGCCCGATGATGATGGCGGCCGAGCTCGCCCTTAACAAGCAGGGCTTTACCGGCGACCCGATCACCAACGATCTGACCGATGACTGGTGGGACAAGGCCGGCAAGGTCGGTGACTATGCCTGGAAAAGCTGGATGCCGTCGGCGGCGTGGGTGCCGAACTCCTGGTATTGGACCAAAATCGAAAACTCGCTGAAGGGTGCGACCGACGCGAAGGGCCGGGATTACGACTTGCCGTCAGCGCTCGCCTCGTCGGTCGGCATCAAGGTCAAGGGCCAGGACGTCGAGGAAGGGCTGTTCTGGCACGGCTACGACATGAAGAAGGTCGAGCAGGAATTGCGGGCGCAGGCCCGGGCGCTCGGCCGCAAGCGCGAGCGCAACCTGATCTCTCAGGGAGAGTTCGACCGCTCGATGTCGTCGATCATGACCAAGATGGACAATTTGGCCGAGAAGCGCGCCGAGCTTGGCCGTGTCGCCGGCGGCGACGACGAGGCAGACGACACCGAAGAGTGATCTACAGGAGTAGCCAGGTGACGCTGGCTATCAGCCCAACGGCGGGACCAAGTTCAGCCGGCATGTTGGGGATATAGGCGCGGAGCACGCGCTGGACCCTGTAGCCGGCGACCAAGCCGAACGCGACCGTGAGCGCGACGCCGGCCGCCTTCACCCACATGCTCAAATCCGCGTCGAGAAAAGCCGCTCCGGTCATGGGGCGGCACTCTGACGCCAAATCACCCAGCATATCAACCGAAAAGGACTGGCAAAGATGCGTATCGTCGACAATTGGCGCGCCGTGCTCAAGCACGCGTGGAGTGTGCGTCTTCTGTTCGTCGCCGCGATCCTTTCCGGGCTCGAGGTAGCGCTGCCGCTGCTCAATGGCCTGCTTCCAATCCCGCCGCTGATCTTCGCCGCCCTGTCGGGGCTGTGCGTCTGCGGCGCCTTCATCGCTCGTTTCGTCGTCCAGAAGAAAATCTCAGGAGAGAACCAATGACCCGCCTCAAGAAGGGCAGCGCCCTCGCTGCTTGCGCCATTGCCATGGTTTCCGGTTTCGAGGGCTTGCGCACCTACGCCTACCGGGATCCGATCGGCATCCCGACAATCTGCTTCGGCGAGACGCGTGGCGTCAAAATGGGCGACCGGGCAACGACGGCCGAATGCAAGGACATGCTGGCGGTTCGGCTCGTCGAGTTCGAAACCGGCATGACGCGCTGCCTTAAGAACCCTGCCGCCGTGCCTGACAAGCCCTACGCGGCGTTCCTGTCCTTCACCTATAACGTCGGCATCGGCGCCTTCTGCAAGTCGACGCTGGCGCGGAAGGTCAACGCTGGCGACATTCGCGGCGGCTGCATGGAGTTGCTGAAGTGGGACAAGGCCGCCGGCATCCGGTTGCCGGGGCTGACCAGGCGTCGACAGGCCGAAAACGCGTTCTGTCTGAGGGGGCTCTGATGCGCTGGCTTGCTACGGCATCGGCAGTCGCAGTCGGCATCGCGCTCGGCTTGGCCGCGATCGCTGGCCTTGTGTGGTGGGGGCTGGCGCTATGAGCTACCTCAAACTCGGCATCGCCGCCGTCATCCTGATCGCATTCATGGGAATCGGGATGACGGCATATAAATACAAAGCGGATGCGGCCGACGCTCGAGCGGCCGAACGCCAGGCGAAGGCGGACCTCGCCACCGCCATCGACGTCAACGAAGCCAACCAGGAAACCATCGGCCGCATGCAAGCGCAGCAGGACCTGAACAACAGGCTTACGGCCGAACTCGCTCAGCAACTCGCCGACTCCAACGAGGCCCTGCTCAAGCAGGCCACCGATCGCACCGATCTGAAAGGCAATGATGAACAGGTCCGCTCTTATCTCGACACTCCTGTGCCTGACGCTCTGCGCGGGCTGTACGCCGACAAGCCCTCCGTTGGTCACTAAGACCGTGACCATCAAGGAGCGCGTGCCGGCGGCGCTCCTGCGGCCCTGTCCGGGCAAATGGCGCAAGGCCGGCGGCCCGGCCACGACCGAGGATTTCATCGTTCGAGGCGACGTCAACGGCGCCGGGCTCGACACATGCGCAGCACAGGTCGCCAAGATCGCGGCCTGGGACAAGGGATAGGCTGATGCCGACCTCGCCTAAGAGCCTCGAAATGATGATCGGCGGCCTGATGGAGGCCGCTCAGAACATGCAGCGCGACATCACGGAGATCCGACGCGACATCAAGGATTCCGACGCTCGAGCATCATTGAGCTACGAGCAATCGGAACAGCGCGCCGCAGCCAGCCGCGCGAAGATGTATCAGAAGACGGACGAGTTGGCGGGCCGATTTGCCAAGACGGAAGCCGTTGTAAAAGCCCTGTCCGAGGACATGACGACGGTCAAGGAAGTGACCGCGGAAGTGACCAGGTGGAAGCTCATGGGGATGGGGGCGCTTGGCGTCACCGGCGTGGCCGCCGCCGCCGTGGCATCACTGATTACCGCCTATTGGGCCGACATATGGCGCGCGCTGCGCGGCTGAAGCCCTCAAATCTGGTCGAAAAAATTAACAAGGCCCGCTGTGCCGGAAGGTGCGGCGGGCTTTTGCGTTCAGTCGACCTTGTCGCGCAACGGCACCTTGCGCTTTGGCGCCCGGTATTTCTCCACCAGCTTGACGGCTTCTATGCCGACTGTAATTCCTAGATCCGGCCCGACGACCGTTACCTTCTCATCGTCTACCCTGGTGACTTCGCCTTGAAGCTCGATCTTCTGGCCTCGCTTGACCTTGGAAGTATCTCGGATCGAATGCGGGAAGTTGTAGCTCGGGATCGAGACGCTTACCCGATCCTCTAGAACCCGCCTGCGAACGGTAGCGGTAATAGCGACTGTGTCGCCTATGCTTATGCCCTTGCCCATCCTGTGATGGTGGGGCGGGGCAGGGGAGAGTCAAGGGAAGCTCACCCATCCCAACCACCGCGCGACATACATCAACGCACCAAGCGGCAGAGCTAGCCACCATGCTAGGGAGAGGATGAGCCTGGCGTCAGGACGGATTCTCATTTTGGGGTTTCCAACTCTAGGCGGAACGTTGCGGAAACCGATCTTGGAAACCGGCCATCCAAGCGACTGAATTTGTTACCTATCGTAGGAACCGCTTG
>NZ_RZSW01000200.1:0-10402 GCF_003997375.1 Mesorhizobium sp. M5C.F.Ca.IN.020.29.1.1
ATCTTCATCGGCGGCGGCGGCAGCGATACCGGCGTGCTGGGCGCGGCAATCAAGGCCCTGCGTGTTGGCGGCCGGCTGGTCGCCAACGCGGTGACGCTGGAGATGGAGGCGCTGCTTCTCGCCCGTCACGCCGCGGTCGGCGGCGATCTCACCCACATCTCTATCTCCCGTGCTTCACCGGTTGGTTCGATGCAGGCATGGCGGCCGGCTATGCCGGTCACCCAATGGAGCTGGGTCAAGCCATGATGATCGCGGGCATCGGCAGCCGCAAAGGCGTGAATGTGCAAGACGTTCTTGCGGCCATAGAAACCGCGCTGGAAGCGCATGGGCTGGCGATGACGGCGCTTTCGGCGCTCGCCACCGCTTCTCTGAAGCAGGACGAGCAGGCAATCTTCTCGGCGGGGCGCGAGCTCGCCCTGCCAGTGATCGTTGTCGAGGACGATGCGCTCAGGGCCGCGTCTTCGCGCGCAATCAGCCGCTCGAGCCTGTCGCAGGAACATGCCGGCACGCCGTCGGTTTCCGAAGCCTCCGCGCTTGCCGCCGCCGGGAAAGGCGCAAAACTGCTTGGGTCCCGCATCGTGCTCGGCCCGGTCACCTGTGCCATCGCCATCAGCGGAGACGCGGTATGACCGTCCACTTCATCGGCGCCGGACCGGGCGCGGCCGACCTCATTACGTTGCGCGGCAGCCGGCTGCTGGCAAGCTGCCCGGTCTGCCTCTATGCCGGCTCGATCGTCGCCCCGGAACTGTTGCAGCACTGCGCGCCCGGCACGAAATTGATCGACACCGCGCCGATGTCGCTCGACGAGATCGAAGCGGAATATGTGGCGGCCCACCAGGCCGGCCACGATGTCTCCCGCCTGCATTCCGGCGACCTGTCAGTGTGGAGCGCCGTTGCCGAGCAGATCCGCCGGCTGGAGAAGCACGGCATCGCCTATACGCTGACGCCGGGCGTGCCGTCGTTCGCGGCCGCTGCGGCATCGCTGCGCCGCGAACTGACCATTCCCGAAATCGCACAAAGCTTGGTGCTGACCCGCATCTCCGGTCGTGCCTCGAAAATGCCGCCCGGCGAAACCCTGGCCGGCTTCGGCCGCACCGGCGCGACGCTAGCCATTCACCTTGCCATCCACGCCATCGACCGTGTCGTCGCCGAGCTGACGCCATTCTATGGCGCCGATTGCCCGGTGGCGGTTGTCTTCCGCGCCTCCTGGCCGGACGAGCGACTGCTGACCGGCACGCTGGCGACGATCGCGGCGCAATTGGCCGCCGATCCGATGGAGCGCACGGCGATCATCTTCGTCGGCCGCTCACTGGCAGCGGAAGACTTTGGCGAGAGTTCACTTTACGACGCCCATTACCAGCGGCGTTTTCGCGGACGGGACGGATTGTGAACGACGGAACCGGAAGCAGAGGTGGAAACGCGACGATCGAACAGGCTTTGGCCCGGCTGAACTTCAAGCCGCGCCAGCTCGAGCCGGGCCATGTCTGGCTGGCCGGCGCCGGCCCCGGCGATCCCGGCTGCCTGACGCTGGAAGCGCTGGCCGCGCTTGGGCAGTGCGACGCCCTCGTCTACGACGCGCTGGTATCTCCCGATGTCGTGGCAGTGGCGGCGAGTGCCGAGCTGTTCTATGCCGGCAAGCGCGGCCGCCAACCGTCGATGAAGCAGGAAGACATCACCGCCTTGCTTGTGCGGCTGGCGCGAGAAGGCCGCCGCGTCGTCAGGCTGAAAGGCGGCGACCCCTATGTTTTTGGCCGCGGCGGCGAAGAGGCGCTGGCGCTGGCGCGCGAAAACATCCCGTTCCGCATCCTGTCCGGCCTGACTTCAGGTCTCAGCGCGCTGGCTGGAGCCGGCATCCCGGCCACCATGCGCGGCATCAACAAGGCGGTGATCCTGGCCACCGGCCACGCTGCCGGCACCGATGATGATCTCGACTGGGCGGCAATCGCCCGGACCGGCCAGCCGGTGGTTGTCTATATGGGAATGGCCAATCTGCCGCTGATATCAGCCTCGCTGCTCGAGGGCGGCCTGCCGCCTTCCACGCCTGCTGCAGTGATCGTCGCCGCGACGACGCCGCAGGAGCGCATCGTCGTCGCCACGCTCGCCACCATCGCCGAGGAGGCGGCCGCCGCCGGGTTGACCTCGCCGGCGCTGATCGTCGTCGGCGGCATCGTCGCGATGCGTGCGGCATTGGCGGGCGAGCCATGACCCGCGCAATCATCATCGGCGCGCCGCGCTCGGGCTCGGGCAAGACCAGCGTCACCATCGGCATCTTGCGCGCGCTGGCCCGGCGCGGTGCGAAAGTGCGTGGCGCCAAATCCGGGCCGGACTATATCGACCCCGGCTTCCACACCGCCGCGACAGGCCTTTCCGGCGTCAATCTCGACAGTTGGGCAATGCCGCCCGCCTTGCTCAACGCGCTAGCCGGTGACGCAACTGAAGATGCCGATTTCATCTTCCTCGAAAGCGCGATGGGCTTGTTCGACGGGATTCCCGCTGCTCCAGGCCGCACCGGCTCGGCCGCAGATCTTGCCCGGCTTTACGGCCTGCCGGTGCTGCTGGTGCTCGACGTTTCCGGGCAGTCGACCACGTCGGCGGCCGTCGCCAAGGGTTTTGCTACATATGATCCCGATGTGCGTATGGGCGGCGTCGTGCTCAACCGGTTGGGCAGCGAGCGTCACCGCCGGCTTTGCAGCGGCGCGATCGAGGCGATCGGCCTGCCTGTTGTCGGCGCGATCCTGCGTGATCCATCGCTTAACCTGCCGGAGCGCCATCTCGGCCTCGTCCAAGCCGGCGAATATGAGAATTTGATGGCCCATCTCGACCGGCTGGCCGACATGGTCGAAAGATCGCTCGACCTCGAGGCCATCATGGCGCTGGCGGCGCCAATTGCGCCCGCAGCGGGCAGCTTCAGCGGCGCGCTGCCGCCACCCGGCCAGCGCATCGCACTGGCCGAGGACGCCGCCTTCACCTTCCTCTATCCGCATGTCGCGACGCATTGGCGCAAGGCCGGGGCGGAAATCGTCCCCTTCTCGCCGCTCGCCGACGAAGCGCCCAGCGACAATTGCGATGTCTGCTGGCTGCCCGGCGGCTATCCCGAGCTTCATGCCGGCCGCCTTGCGGCGGCTGAGAATTTCAGGGCCGGCATTGAGGCGTTTTCGGCAACTCGGCCGGTGCATGGCGAGTGCGGCGGCTTCATGGTGCTCGGCGAAGCGCTGGAGGACGCATCGGCAGAGACGCACCGGATGCTCGGCCTGCTCGGTCACTCGACCAGCTTTGCCAAGCGAAAGATGAATCTCGGCTACCGCGAGGCGCGGCTGCGCGCCGATTGCCCACTGGGACCCCAGGGCACGCTGATCCGTGGCCACGAATTCCACTATGCGCAGATGATTGCGACCGGCAATGACGAGCCGCTGGCCGACCTCGCTGACGGCCAAGGCAATCGGCTCGGCGCCTCCGGCTGCCGGCGCGGCCATGTCAGCGGCACTTTCTTCCACGCCATTGCGAGAGGCGAGAGCATGATCCCGGACGGAGGGTTCGCGCCAGCGAAAAGCGGGAACCGGTTTTCGGAATAGATCATGCTCAAACTCAAGGACATGCTCCCTTCGCTTCGCCAAGCGCTCGATGACATCGCGCTCTGCGTCGTCTTCTTATCCCGGCTGCCGCTGCCGGTCGTCGATTTCCGGGACCGCGGCCTTGCTGCCGCGATCTGGGCAGCGCCGGTCGCCGGCCTCGCCGTCGCTCTGATTGGCGCCTTGGTTTACGCGATCGGGACCTGGCTCGGCCTTGCATCTGGCCCGGCAGCGGCACTTGCCCTTGCCGCGATCTTGCTCGCCACCGGCTGCATGCATGAAGACGGACTTTCGGATGTCGCCGACGGTTTTGGCGGCGGCAAGACACGCGAGAAAAAACTGGAGATCATGCGCGACAGCCGCATCGGCACATATGGCACTTGTGCGCTCGGCCTCTCGCTGCTGATCCGCTGGAGCGTGCTTTCCGAATTCGCCAGCCCGGTGCAAGTTCTCGTCGCTCTCATCGCTGCGCATGCCGCATCGCGCGGCCTGCTCGGCGCTTTCATGCGTCTGTTGCCGCCGGCTCGCAGCGACGGTCTCTCGGCCGATGCAGGCACCGTGTCGGCCGAAACCGCCATTGCCGGCGCCGTGCTCGGCGCTGTGGCGGTGCTGACGCTAGGGTTCGGTGGCGCGGTCGCCGCGCTCATCCTGCTCGGCCTGTTGTTTGCCGCCTTCCGTATGCTGTGCCTCAACCAGATCGGCGGCCAGACCGGCGATACGGTCGGCGCGCTGCAGCAGTTTGGCGAGATCGCAATACTGCTCGTCGCTTCCGTTTGCCTTTCCTGACTCTGTTTCGGAGACTTTGCCCCCATGTCTTTCAAATCGCTTGATGAATTACGCGCGGCCTGCCTCGACCTGCCTGCCGGCAGCGACGCCGCGGCAAATGCTGTCGCCCGCCGCCAGGACACGTTGACCAAGCCGCAAGGCAGTCTCGGCCGGCTGGAAACCATAGCGGCCTGGCTTGCGCGCTGGCAGGGCCGCGACATGCCGAAGCTCGGCCGCGTCAAAGTCTTCGTCTTTGCCGGCAATCACGGCGTCACCGCACAGGGCGTGTCCGCCTTCCCGTCAGAGGTCACCGTGCAGATGGTGGCGAATTTCGCCGGCGGCGGTGCCGCCATCAACCAGATTGCCCGCATCGCCGGTGCTGAACTCGAAGTCATTCCGCTCGATCTCGAACATCCGACCGGCGATTTCACGCAAGTGCCGGCAATGGACGACGAAGCCTTCCTCGCCGCCGTTTCGGCCGGGTACGGCGCGGTGACGAAAGACCTCGACCTGGTCTGTTTCGGCGAAATGGGCATCGGCAACACCACGCCGGCGGCAGCCATTTCGGCCGCCCTGCTCGGCGGCGGCGCGGAAAAATGGACCGGGCGCGGCACCGGGGTCGACGATGCCGGCCTGGTGCGCAAGATCACCGCCATCGAGGCCGGCCTCAAGCGCCACGCCGAGGCGCTTGCCGACCCGCTGAAGATCGCAGCAGCCCTTGGCGGACGCGAACTCGCCGCCATCTTTGGCTCTACGCTGGCCGCACGCCATCTAGGCGTACCTGTGCTGCTCGACGGCTTCGTCTGCACCGCCGCCGCCGCACCGCTGGCAAAATTGCACCCCACCGGCCTCGCCCACACCCTTGCCGCCCATGTCTCTGCCGAATCCGGCCATCGCCGGCTGCTCGAGGGGCTCGGCCTGCCGCCGCTGCTCGATCTCGGCATGCGGCTCGGCGAAGGCTCCGGCGCGTGCCTCGCTGTCAACATTGTCCGTTCGGCGCTCGAATGTCATGCCCGCATGGCAAGCTTCGCCGAGGCTGGGGTGTCGGAGAAGTAAATGCTCGCAAACTCATGAGAGGCGACACGGCTCGATATAGGGGCATGAGACTGAGATTTTCAGTCTCACATTCTCGCCCCGTTCCCAAGGTCTTGCCACCTAAGTCTTTGAAATCTTTGGTGGGTGCGACAGGGATCGAACCTGTGACCCGCTGATTAAGAGAAGGCAGACGCGCCAGCAAAATCAATCGCTTAGGTCTACGGCACGTGAGATTTGCCGGAAAAATCAGCGGGTTTTCTCACGGCCTCATGGGCGGGATCTCGGCCGGTCCTCTGACAGCTTTTCCAGTCGCTCGCCGAGCTCGTCGATCGCCTTGACCAGGCGCGCCTCCATGTCGCGCAGGGCGGCGTATCCGGCATAGTTCTTGGCCACCTCGAGCTTGAACTCGGCCAGCTCGTGGGCGCCCTTGCTGCGGATCTCGTCGATGCGGTCCTGAATGATCTTCAGGCTGCCCTGCATGGCGGCGTTAGCGAGAGCGTTGGTGTTGTTGCCGCCCTCGATCGCTTTCTCGTTTCGCACAGTGGCGGCCTCGATCGCGGCGACGCGCCAGCGCAGCGTGACCCATGCGGCGATGCCGCCGGCGAGCGCGAAAGCGACAGTCAGAACGTGTGTGATGTTGATGGTCCAGTCGACGGTCACTTGGCGCAACCGTATTTCTGGACGCGGCCCTTGTTCATCGCCAGGCCCTGCGCTGTCGGTCGGGCACGCTCGACCAGGATCCGGTTCACGTCCGGCGGCGCCGGAGCGATGTTCACCAGCACGTCACAGGGATTGACCAGCGACGGGCTACACGCAGCCGCCAAGGAGAGCGCACAGAGCATCGTCGTCAGCAGCAAGAACCTGTTCATCGATCTTCTTCCCGTCCTTGAGGATGGTGACGCGGTCATCCGCGAGCTTGGAAAGCACACTGGCGCGCCCGTCAGCGCGTCCCTTCACATAGATGCCGCCGACCAGCGCGGCGGCCAGGAGAACCACGCCTACGGCCCTCCCTATTGGCGAGAATGCCATTCCGAGCAGCGCACCCATCAGAGCGGCGCCATATCGAGGGCGTCAGCGAGCCTGACCGCCTTGCGCTTCGCGTACCAGCGATAGGCAAGCCCGCCGACCACCAGGAGCGTGCTGACCACGCCAAGCACGACCACCACATTGGTGATCCACTCGCTCGAGTAGGATAGGGGCGACAACTGATCCTGCAGCGTCTGTACGGTCCCGGCGACGCCGCCACCAGCGACGCCGCCGCCTGTTGCAGCGTCGGCCGGCGCGGTCGACGGCGGCGCCTTGGCATCCTCGATAAAGCCCTTGGCCTGGCCGCCGTCCACATGGATAGCCGCTGGAGGCGTCTCGCCGGTTGCCCAGGCACGGCCGATCGAGCGCACGCCAGCAACGCGCGAGCTCCAGCCCTTGCCGAATGTCCGCCACGTCTTCAGAGCCTTCAGGAAGGCCAGGCGCTGGGCGCAGATGCGGTCGATCAAGGCGTCGTTGTTGTCGACGCTCCTCAGCGCCGTCAGGGTCGCCATGCCCATGATCCCGTCGACGCGACCGGTGTAGAGAGGACCGAGCGCGCGCTGAAGCCACTTGATCGACTGGCTAGGGCCTGAATTGACTGCGCCGTCGAACACCACGTAATCGACGCCGGCCGGCAGCTGGTCGCCCTTCACAGCGTCCCAATACTGGCGGTCATAGATTTCGTAGACCTCGTCGCCAGTGATGCTCTTCACCGAGCGCGTTGGCAGCTTCTTGCCCTTGCGGTAGGCGTCATAGACCCGCTGGGTGACGCCCTTGTTGGTTGGGCCGCCCGGATCACGTGGGTGATTGACGTAGCCGCCCTCGTGCACCAGCACCTTGGATAGCGAGTCCTTTTCGCGCGAAACGGCCATGCCGAAAACCTCCTGAAGTTTCCGGCAGAATACGGCCCCGGGCGGGGTGTAGAGTTACGGCGCTTGCAAAGCTCCACTGGTTGCCGCAAATGGCGGGAGTGAATGGATTTCGGAGAGCTGGATGCAAAAGCGCGATTATTACTTCAATGGAATTGGCCTAATCGAGCCGGAGGAAAGCGGCGATGCGGTATTGGTTGAACTTCAAAACCCCACGGAGAACGCATGGGCTCGCATCCCGGCAAGCCAGCTTCGCGACGTGGCTTTCAAATTGCTTTTAGCGTCCCAGGACACTGCTCGGAGGCGCAACGACCAGACCCAGACCGTCACCCCGGCGCAGCACCTTCGTGCGGCCTTGTCCTCCCAAATGCCTGAACATTGCATCGTGATAGTCGAGATCGCGGACGGTCTGCCAGAGATTGCATTTGGCCTTCCAACGGCAGAATTGGTTTCATTTGTCGATGCTGCGGCGCAACTCCCGCGGCCTGATAAGCCAGGTCCAAGCAAGATAAACTGAGGACGACGATGACCACTGATTTGCCGAGAGAGAAGACTGACTTGCGATTTTCGGTTCAGGCCATTGATAACCGACGAATCCCAATGGCCATGGTGCAGACCGATGACGAAGAAGAGGCAAGAGGAAAATTCGAAGATCTCTGCGCTCACTTCTATTGGCGGCACCTTTTCCTGGTCGATGGACAGCACATTATTGAAGATCGGCCGGCGTTGAGACCACTGGGCGAGCACTGATGCCCTTCGTCCCCCCGTTCCTATATCGCCTTGCCGGGGTCAAGGCCGGTGCCGGCACCAAGATGAGCATCACGAGCGTTCGCTCCGCGCGGCGTGGTCACCATGCAATCGGCGACGAATGTATTCTCCACAACGCTTTTTCCTTTGATCGGCCCGACGCCAGGATCATCATCGGCCAGCGTTCCTTCATCGGAAAAAGCCACCTAGTTGCCGCCGATCGGATCGAGATCGGCGATGACGTAATCATAAGCTGGGGCACTACAGTCGTGGATCATAACTCGCACGCCACAGCATGGGAGCATCGCAAAGCCGATGTCGCCGACTGGCACCAGGGAAAGAAGGACTGGTCGAATATCACCATTGCGCCAGTGAAAATCGAAGACAACGTCTTTATCGGCTTCAACGCAATCATCCTGAAAGGAGTGACGATCGGTAAGGGCGCAGTCGTCGGCGCCGGCTCGGTCGTAACTAAAGATGTGGCACCTTTCACGATGGTCGGCGGCAACCCAGCAAAACTGATCGTCGCTAAACCGGCCCGTTGAGCACAGAGCTTACACGCTCACCAGCGGGGCAATGGTCGCCGCCCACTCGGCCGAGCCGACATCGTTCGGGTGGATGCCGTCGGCGATCGATGCCGTGCTATTCGTGGTCAGGGTGAGACCGTCGATGTAAAAGAGGTTGGTGTCGCCGGCCAAGGTCAGTTCATCGACCGCATCGGATTCCTGCTGTCGGTAGTCTGCAATCTTCAGGGTGAGCGCATCCTGTGCCGCACTGATCCAGTTAGACGACACCACATATACATTCACCGTCGGCGCGACCGCCCGCAGATTGGCGATCAGTGCCACTAGCGCAGCCTTGAAGCTGGCAAGAGATGTCTGTGCGGTGCGATTGTTGTAGTCAAATGTGATGAAGACAACGTCGGGGTCGGCGTTGCCAGCATCTGTTCCCCACGCCGAAGTGACACCAGACGAACCGTAGCCAAGATTGATGTGCTGCCAGCCCTTGGCGCGACAGAGGATTTCCATCCATGTTTTGTCGATGCTGGTTGCGTTAAAGCCCTGGTCGCGGCTGTCGCCGAGGAACACTGCGCGCGGCAAGGTCGAACGCGGCGTCGGCAAGGTGATCGGCGCGCCATAAGTCGTGATGCCGAGATGCGCCACGGACGAAGAGTAGGGCATGACGATTTCGATCAGGCGATCGGCATTCGAGGCGAAATCCAACCTGACGAAGAACTTGCCCAGTGCCTGCGCCGACGTGAAGTAAGTGTTGTGCACCCCATCGACGAGTATCTGGCCCTTGCCGTTGTAGCTGCCGCTTACGAGATTGAGGTTCTGGAAGTGCAGGACGACAGAGGTCGCACGCGTCTTGAACCGGCGGCGCCATCCCGGATTGGCGTTTTGGTACCCAGAGAAGACGATCGGGCGAACAGCGCTGACCTGAGACGACGTTGCGGTGAGCGTCGCTGCATAGTCGCTGTCTTCGATGTTGGGATCGTTCGGCAGCACGTCGATGGCTGGAGCAACACCGGTCGAGCCGAAGTTGGACCAGGCCGTCAGTTCGGTTGCGTCCATCGTCCTGAGCCGGAGCGTCAGCTTTGCGATGGTGCCGCCCATCGGGAAGTTGCCAGAAATACCACCACCGATGCGCAGCCTGGTGAGGCCGGTCGGGACTGTAACGACACTGTCTTGCGCGCCAACCGAGCCGTCGAGCGCCGCCTGTGCGTAGTTCGCACCCCAAGAGGCCGCCAGCCGTGTCGTTTTGTCCACAACCGTGATGCCGGGCAGGACGTTGGCCCTGACAACGTTCGCCTCCCTGATGGTGAACTGGCCCCCACCGAGCGACGACATGTTGCACTGGATGTGGTTGTTGGCGGTGGCATCATCCAACTGCGCCATGGTGCGCTGGATATTATCGGGTGCCTGGGTGCGGCCCTCGATAAATATCGACCCGAGCGTCGTGTCGAACGGAATGGTCGTCAGATCGATGCTGATTGCGTCTACTCCGCGCGAGAAGAACGCTGTCGTGGTCACCATCGGGCTGCTTCGATAGTTGCCATTCTCGTTCTGCACGAGGTCGATGGCAAAACTGTCGCCACTGGTGCCAATTCTGAGACCGACATTCGGGTTCGCAAGCGTCTGCGCCGGGATGCTCATCCGGTTCCAGTAGGCATCGGCCGGCGTCACGTCAGTCCAGGTCGTGCCGCCATCCTCCGTCATATACAAAGGCCCGGTGCCGACGAGGCGCTTGATGTAGGCCGTCTGAAAGAAGGCCGCCGAAGCAATGGTGATGGCCTGAAAGATGGTCGCATCGGCAGCAGTCGCGGTGATCGAAGACGCCGAGTTTGCGACACCATCCAGCCCGACCTGATCTTGCGCGACCGTCATATTG
>NZ_RZSW01000201.1:0-10302 GCF_003997375.1 Mesorhizobium sp. M5C.F.Ca.IN.020.29.1.1
GTGCTGTAGCTCGCGGCGGGCAGCGCCGTCGCGCCGGACTTAGTTCTGCGGTGCGTCGGTCGGGTTCCGGTGCGCACCTTCGGCGACTGGAACGATCCGCCGCCCGGATATGTCGAGGTCGACTTCGTTGCCCATTCCGGCACCTCTTCGTCCGGCAGTTTTGTGCAAATGATGGTCTTGACCGATATCGCCACAGGCTGGACCGAGTGCGTGCCGGTGCGGACGCGAGAAAGAGGTCTTGTCATCGCTGCCATCAAGCGGGCCAGGTCGTTGTTCCCTTTCCGCTTCAAGGGGTGGACTTTGACAATGACAGCGCCTTCATGAATGAACTCGTGGTCTCCTGGTGCAGAAGTCAAGGATTGGAAGTGACGCGTTCCCGTGCTTATCGGAAGAATGATCAGGCATGGGTCGAGCGGCTCGGATGCCGCGACATGACGCAAAGGTGTTGCTTACAGGGCGGTGGAATACGCCGAAAAGTACGGGGTCACCATCGTTTGCAAATCGCTCACCAGCGATGGAGTCGAAACGGGCACTATTGTAACCGGGCATGGGTGCGCCCGTTCCGTTACAGCGGCTCGCGACGCAGTACTGATGTCATGTGTGTGACAACCTCCGCGCATTTTTTGACGGCACGATATTAGCGCCATCTGCGCGGGCGACGCCGCTACCATTTGTGTTATGAGCGACGTTGATCTTGCGATGCAGCTTACGCCCTCGCAGGTAATCGGCCTGCGGCGATAGAAACACGAGCCGCGGTGAATGAGCTCGATTCTTCATTGCGAGTCCACTTAGAAGGCGATTATGACCGCGCCATTTCGCTAGACACGGTTTGGCCGGATATCTGAGCGCAGAGTGCAGGCCTGCATCGAGGTCAAGATCGTTAAAACGTGAGATTGTGCACGACATGGCCTTTGTTGGCCAGGGCAATGGCCACAAGCATGCGTGGCTTATTCGCCATCATGCGGGCGAGCCAGGAGCCCTCGGGCGCGCCTTCCGGGTATAGAGAAGCGGCCGACGGCTTCCCACAGAGCCTTGATTGTGGGCTCGGCTTTGGCGCGCAGCAGCGCCTTGAGCTTTGAGAAGGCGTTTTCGATTGGATTGAGTCGGGGCTGTATGGCGGCAGGACTTGAGCCTCGCACCGACCTGCTCAATCGCGTCTCGAACGCCGGCCGCTTTGCCGGCAGGCAGGTTGTCCATCACGACGACGGCGCCCGGCGGCCCGTACATCCAGATGACGCCGTCCTCGGGCTCGAGACCGAGGGTCAGTTCCTGGATGAGCGCATCGCTGACGCCGAGGTCCCTGGCGACACGTTCGACGGTGTAGACGTGATGCACCTTATTGCGCTTCATGATCAGGCCGTCGCTGGTTGGGTCCGCGGTTTTGCGGACGTTTGGCTCGCGTCTCGACGGATCACCACGTCGAGTTCAAAACCTTCTTCTATTCCGTGCCGTACAGCCTCATTCGCCAGCAGGTCGATCTGAGAGCAACGGCGCGCACCATCGAAATCTTCCACCGCGGCAAGCGCGTCGCGGTGCATCAGCGTCGCTATGGAGGTTCTCGCCATGGAACTGATCCGGGTCACATGCCCAGTTCCCATCGGCGATATGCTGAATGGACACCGGAGCGCTTTCGGCGTTGGGCCAGTCGATCGGTGCCGCACACCGAAGGTCTGGTCATCGCAACTCTCGCCAGCCGTCCGCATCCCGAGCAGGGCTTTCGAACATGTCTGGGGATCCTACGCCTGTTTCGCGACATCGAGCGCAATCGGGCTGAAGCCGTGTCAGCCCGCGCCGTCGAGATCGGTGGCCTGAACTGCAAGAGCATTGCTTCGCTCATCGCTAAACCACAAAGCCGCACGCCATTCCATCGAACCAACCGCCATCGTCGATCACGCCAATCTGCGTGGCCCTGATTACTTTCATTGAGGAGATACCCTTGCTGATCAATCCCACCGTCGACATGCTGCGAGAGCTCGGCCTTCATTGGCATGGCAACCGCTTTCCAGGAACTCGACGCACAGTCCGAAGTGCGCGGCCTCGAGCACGGCGAATGGCTTGCCATGCTGCTCGAACGCGAGGCGACCATGCGCCGCCAGAAGCGTTCGAGGCTCGCGCCAGGGCTGCCAAGCTTCGCCATGACGCGCAGATCGAGAATGCCGACTTCCGCGCCGCACGCGGCCTCGACCGCAATATGTTCATGGCGCTTGCTGGCTGCGACTGGATCAGAAAGCATCACGGTCTTCTTGTCACCGGACCAGCCGGCTCGGCAAAAGCTGGCTTGCCTGCGCTCTTGGCCACCAGGCCTGCCGCGAAGACTTCCCAGTCGCCTACCACCGCGGTCCCCGGCTGTTCGCCGCCCTCGCGCTTGCAAGAGGCGACGAGCGATACGGCAGGATCCTCAAATCTCTTGCCAGGACAGACATGCTGATCCTCGATGACTGGGGACCGGAAAACTCAATGACGACCAACGCCGCGATCTCCTGGAGATCATTGAGGATCGCTACGAACGACGCTCAACCATCGTCACAAGTCAGGTGCCCGTGGATCGCTGGTGAGAGATTATTGCAAATCTAACTTTGGCCGACGCCATCTTGGATCGCCTCGTTCACAACGCCTATTGCATCGATCTCACCGGTGAAAGCATGCGAAAACAGCGCCCGCCGATCGCACCCGAAAACACCGAAGCTTGACCTGAAACAAAACCCAACCCAAACATCAACGAGACCCAGGATCAGACCGAAAACTGGCCGCCTTCAAATCGGAATGGTGGCCGGGCTTTATCGGAATACGCATGGCAAGAAGAGCAAAGGCCGGGAGCGCCAATCATCACCGATCCCGAGGGACACGGCGCGGTCCACCAAACTGTCCTGAAGTCGGGTGCTTTCCTGGTGGTGGTACACCTGGTTTATTGAGGGTTGGCGCACATACAGGTAAGCGAACTTTGAACGTCGGACGGCCGTAAGGCGCTCGTCAGGACTGCTCGGAATAGCCAACATCAAACCGCTCCCTCGCCGCTGGCGCGTTCGGCGGCATCCGGCGGATCAGAGTCGCGAGCATCTGCGCGACTTGGTGCTGAGATACCGGTGGGAGATTGTTCCAAGGCTGGGCGTATTTGGCTTTGATCCGTGAACACTGGTCTCGGGTAGAGACACCGCATACGATGCACCAGATCACGGGCAACCTTCGCAACTAGTTATAGAGTTACTAAAGGTGATTCACGGATAATACACTAAATGAAGCAAAGACCTAATTTTCCGCCGCGCTACGATGTTCATCATCATTATTGGCTAGAGCGTGATGATTTTAGGTTGGGGCATAGCCGGCCTCGGTGAAGTAGTTGGCGCATTCCTTTGATGTGACGGTGTCGAGGATTTGGCCGATGGCGCTGCAGACGGCGTCGGTGGTGCGTCTGGCGGCCTTTCGCAGCAGGTGCTTGAGCTTGGCGAAGAGCAGCTCGATTGGATTCAGGTCCGGCGAGTATTTGGGCAGGAAGAAGAGCTTGGCGCCGGCTTTGCGGATGGCGTGCCGGACGGCCTTGCCCTTGTGCGAGCCGAGATTGTCGATGACGACGATGTCGCCCGGCTTGAGGGTGGGCAGGAGCACCTTCTCGACATAGAGCCGGAAGCGCTCGCCGTTGATCGGCCCGTCGATGAGCCATGGGGCGTCGACGCGGTCGTGGCGCAGGGCAGCCAGGAAGGTCATGGTCTTCCAGCGTCGATGCGGCACCTTGGCTTTCAGGCGCTGGCCGCGCGGCGCCCAGCCCCGGAGCGGAGCCATGTTGGTCTTGGTCCAGGTCTCGTCGATGAAGACCAGGCGGGAGGCGGCGATCCGGCCCTGATGGGCCTTCCACTGCGCCCGCCGACGCGCCACATCGGGCCGATCCTGCTCGGCGGCGATCAGCGTCTTTTTTGTGCGTCAGCTTCTCGGCACGGACGAACTCCCACACCGAGCGGTAGTCGACCTTCAGCCCGCGCTCGGCCAGTTCTGCCACAAGGCCGCGCAGCGTGAAGTCTGTATTGCGGCAGCGCTCGATAAGCCAGTCGCGGTGCGCACCGGCAATCTTCTTCGGCCGTCGCCCGCCCATCTTGCCGGGCTCCACCATGCCCGTTTCCCGCAGCCGGCGAACCCACCGGATGACCGTGCTGATGCCGACCCCAAAACGCGCCGCCGCCTGCCGCCGCGACAGGCCCTCCTGCTCAACCGCACCAACAACCCGCTCGCGCAGATCCATCGAATAAGGCTTGCCCATCCATGCTGGCCTCCATCCCCAGCCAGCATGTTGAATCGAATCCCCGCTGATTTGGGAATCCCCCTTCGATTCAGCCTCTCTTCATCCCGCTCTAGCAGGTGACAAATCCGTCACCGACCGGCGGATATTGCGTGACCGTCCATCCGGAAGGCGGATGACAACAAAAGCAGTCCGCGCCCTGACCGAAGTGACGCCACCTCAAACCGCTGACCGCAGAGTGCGTGTCGATGGTCAACGACCGTGACATGACACACCAATCGATCAACAAGAGGGGTATCCTGCGCTGCTGCGCTGCTTGGGTTGCCCCGAGAAGGTCCTGCCAGTGTTCCACGGCAGCAGGAGCGCAGCCTTACCCGGCGGGCGACAAAGTCAGCGGGCTAGTGAGGCAGAGTCCGGCCAAAAGTAGCACAGGTCGACATGGATTCTTCCGTCAGGGTTGGACTGCGGCAGGCGCGCGACTTGCTGACCACCCATCCTCTCGTAGAAAGCGCGTGCGGGGGCATTAACCTCGTAGACCCATAGATGCAGCCCTAGGTCCGGGTGATTTTCGGCTGACCAACGCGCAGCAACACGAATAAGATGTCTCCCGACGCCCCGCCCCTTCGCCCTTGGCAAAACGTGGAGATTGTCGACGAGGGTACCCCAACGGTCATCCGCATTGCCGAAGATGCAGACGAAGCCGATGGCTTGGCCTTCGTCTTCGGCAATCATGACTTTGAGATTTGGAGCCGGTGAAGTGAAACGCTCTCGCCAGACACTCTGACGGTCGGCCTCTATCGGACCCTCTAGATAGGATTCGGAAAGTATCCCTGCGTAGGCGTTGCGCCAACTTTCAACGTGAAGCTGCGCGATAAGGTCCACATCAGTCGCTGTTGCGTCACGAATCTCCAAAATCTGTTTCTCCGCGTCAAAATGAATGAAACTTTGGTCGCAGTAGTTTTTTGATGCTGCGCTTTTCGGACGTAGTCCCTATGAGCTACGGCCATCCGGGCTGGCTGCGGCTAAGGCGCACCTTGGGTCACGAAACGGGTGATCAAATATGCGTTGATAGCTTCCGAACCGCCTTCCGTCCCATGGCCTGAGTCCTTGACCCCCCGAAAGGAACCTCGGGCAGAGACAGCCCGACGTGGTTGATCGTGACCATGCCAGCCTCGATCCTGCTTCCAATCTGCTGGATTAGGTCCGCGGACTTGGTGAATATGTAGGACGCCAGGCCATAGGGCAGCCGGTTGGCTTCATCGATGGCCTCGCTCGCGGTGCGGAATCTGCGGAAGGCCGCAACCGGGCCGAACGGTTCCTCGTTCATGAGGCGGGCATGTATCGGCACATGCGATAGCACTGTAGGCTCGTAGAAGTTGCCGACATTGCCGATGCGCCGCCCGCCGGTCATGAGTGCGGCGCCGCAGTCGACAGCGTCCTTGACTGAGGCTTCGAGCGCAGGGATGCGGCGTTCGTTAGCGAGCGGACCCATTTGCACGTCATCATGCATGCCATTACCAACCTTCACCGCCCTGGCCGCTGAGGTGAACATCTTCACGACCTTGTCGTAAATCTGTTCCTGGACCAGAAAGCGAGTCGGCGACACACAGACCTGCCCGGCATTGAGAAACTTGGCTCTCGCCAGCACCTTCACAGCCGCGGGGACGTCGGCGTCTTCGAAGATGATAGCGGGCGCGTGGCCTCCGAGTTCCATCGTCGACGGCTTCATGTGCATTGCGGCAAGGGCAGCGAGTTTCTTTCCGACTGGGGTGGAACCAGTGAACGAAATCTTGCGAATTGTGGGATGTGCGATCAAATATTCTGATATCTCAGATGGATTGCCGTAGACGAGATTGATCACGCCCGGGGGAACTCCTGCATCGGCAAAAGCCCTCACCATCTCAGCCGGCGAAGCGGGGTGTCCTCGGCCGCCTTGACAATCAAGGAACAGCCCGCCGCGAGCGCGGCAGCCAGCTTGCGCACCGTCTGGTTGACCGGAAAGTTCCATGGGGTGAAGGCTGCAACAGGTCCGATGGGCAGCTTCAACGTCATTTGCAGCACTCCCGGCGTTCGAGCGGGAATGATTTGGCCGTAGGTGCGCCGCGCCTCTTCCGCGAACCAGTCGATGATGTCGGCGCCCCGCAAGACCTCTCCGGTCGCCTCCTCCAGCGACTTGCCCTGCTCGATGGTCATCGTCCTGCCGATGATGCGGGCGCGCTCGCGCAGCAGTTCGGCAGCCCGCCGCATGATCCGCGAACGGTCAAAAGCGGGCGTTTTTGACCAGACGAGAAAGCCGCGGGAAACTGCGTCGAGCGCCGCGTCGAGATCGGCCCGGGTGGCATGCGCGACAGTGCCGACCTGGTCGCCGGTTGCGGGATCAATGACTGGGATCAGGCTGCCATCCGCCGCATCTCGCCACTCGCCGTCGATGAACAACTGCGTCGTCATTAGTCTCGACATTCTCGTCAGTCTTTCTGTTGCCTCAGCCGTCGCGAGGTATGAAGTGTTCTCGGGTTTCGCCGGGCGGCGGCGCGCTATCGATTTGGGGAATGGGCCGAAATTCGCAGATTGGCAGTTGTAAGTCAAACGATTTGCGACGGCCATTTGTTAAACAATCGTTTTATATATGTGTCGCGCTCGATCGCCCTCATACTCCTGCTTTGGAACCCGGAAAGTCTGCAGCGCCGCCTCGCCGCCCTGTTGCCGAGGCAGCGAAGCCGTTTCGGGATTTCGCGCGTTAGCCGGTGCGTTTAGGGTTCTGTTTCGTATTGACGTCTGCCTATGGACTGCGGAAGGTATGAGCCAGCGTGAACAACTGCACGTTGTGGCGGCACCGCTAATGCAGTCCGCTTCAAGCTCTCATCGCGAGCGCTAGCGTTGCGGCAGATTGAGAGCCGCCGCCTTTGAGCCCCCCGTCGGCGATAGCGGCAGTTCGGCTGCCACGAGAGATCCTTAATAGGTGAAGGCTTGAGGAAAAAACACTTGCACTATGACACAAAATAATAAAACATCCGTACCAGATTTCGGTGAGACGGCGGCGCGGCACGCTCTATCCCCGAGAAGACCTGTGGTGCAATGGCGCTCCGCGGATCGACCTAAAGGGCCAGGGGAGGTGGTCTTCAACATCGGGGGATCTGGGTCCGACAGGTCGATTTCCTGCATTGCTTCAATTTCCTGACGTTCGCCTCGAGCGGCGAGATCGGCGTCGCCGGTGAACTGACCGGACGCGGCGAATGTCAGGCGACCCCCTAGGCGTGTAGCGTCGCCGAACCTGAACCGGGCGCTCAAGCCCAAAAGAATTTCCGGCCGGCCTTGGCAGGCAGACCCGAAGGACGAGACGATGAGACACCAAATGCTGGCCAACCGTTCGGGCGAAGACCTGCGCGCCAGCGACCTCGCGCACCACCTGCATCCGTTCACAGACCATGTCGTGCTGGCGGCAGAGGGTGGCCCACGTGTCATCAAGGATGGGGACGGTATCTATCTTTGGGATACGGAAGGTCGGCGGTTGCTGGACGGGATGGCGGGGCTTTGGTGCGTCAATGTCGGCTATGGCCGAAAGGAACTGGGCGAGGTCGCCCATCAACAGATGAACCGGCTGGCCTTCTGCAACACCTTCTTCAAGACCTCTCACCAGCCAGTGATCGAATTGGCAGAGAGACTCGCCGCCCTGACGCCAGAGGGCATCGACAACTTCTTCTTCGCCAATTCCGGCTCGGAAGCCAATGATACAGCGATCCGGCTTGTGCGCAGCTATTGGGCGGCTGTGGAAAGGCCCCAGCGACACGTCGTGATCAGCCGAGAATATGCCTACCACGGTTCCACTCTCGCAGGAGCGAGCCTCTGCGGGCTGCCGGGCATGCATGGCGTTGCGGGCCTTCCGATTGCCGGCGTCGCGCACTCTGCCGCCCCGTATGCCTGGGCCGCTGGAAAGGCCCTAGATGACTCGGCCTATGGTCGAGAAGCCGCTGACGCGCTGGAGGCGAAGATCTTGGAGATCGGGCCGGAGAACGTCGCCGCCTTCATCGGGGAGCCTGTGATGGGAGCAGGCGGGGTGATTACGCCGCCGCCGGGCTATTGGGCACGGGTGCAGGAGATCTGCCGCAAGTACGACATCCTTCTAGTCTGCGACGAGGTGATCTGCGGCTTCGGGCGCACTGGCGAATGGTTCGGCGCTCAGAGTTTCGGTATCGCGCCCGACATCATGTGCATGGCGAAGGGGCTCAGTTCTGGCTACCTGCCAATCTCGGCCGTCGGTATCGGGACTCGCGTGGCCGAAACCTTGCGCACCCGCCCAGGCGTCTACTCGCATGGCTTCACCAATTCCGGTCACCCGGTCGCCGCCGCCGTTGCGCTGAAGAATATTGAACTCATTGAGGCAGAGGGGTTAGTGGACCATGTGCGCGACGTCGCCGGCCCGGCTCTCGCCCGCCGCCTCGAGGCGCTGGCAGTCCACCCCCTGGTCGGGCAGGTGCGCGGCATTGGCGCTATGTGGGCGCTGGAGCTGACTTCCGACAAGGCCACCCGTGCGCCCTTTGCCCCGCCTGGCTCGGTCGCGACCCGCGTGCGCAATCTCTGCTTCGAACGGGGCTTGGCCACGCGGGCCGTGCGCGAGGGTCTGGTCTTCGCACCGCCGCTGATCATCACAGAGGCGCAGGTGAACGAGATGGCGGACATCTTGACCTCCTGCCTTGACACGGCCGTTGCGGAACTCTGAGGCCGCGGATGCCCGATTTTGCGAACCAGTGTTCTGATACGGAGAAGTGAACTTGAAGATCGGTATCGCCCGCCTGTGGCATGAGGCCAACTCATTCACATCGACCGGCATCGGGTTGGGGCATTTCCAAGGGCGGGAATATGCGAAGGGCGGAGCCGCGGCGCAGGTTTTCCGCGATACGTCGGTAGAAACCGGCGGGGCCTTCCGCTGGGGGCATAGGTGCGGAGCGGAACTTGTGTTCTCGCGGCTAGCCGCCTCCGCGCCTGGTGGGCCGGTGGAGCAGCCGGTGCTCGATACGATCATCTCCGAGATCGTGAATGATCCTGCATTCGACACGGTGGACGGGCTCTATCTCTCGCTACACGGCTCCTGCCTAGGGGCAGAGGATCTTTCCCCCGAAACCACCTTGACAACCCGGTTGCGTGCTCGCTTTCCCGGCCTGCCGATCGTGGCTTCGTTCGACATGCATTGCATCCCGACGCCCGCTCTCGCCGAAGCGCTCGATGGCGCGACGGTGTACCGCCTCTATCCGCACACCGACATGGCGGAGACTGCGGAGCGAGCGCTCGACCTGCTTGGGGAGCTAATACGCCGGGGGCGCCGTGGCGCGGTGACGCTGGCACGCTGCGGACTGGTACTGCCGAGCTTTAACATGCGGACGGACGAGCCCGGCCCGATGACGGAAATCGAGACGCTGGCGCTCGACCTCGAGGCCCAGGCGGCGGCGCTGGGTCTTCCAGTCGTTGTCTACCCCTTCGCGAGCTTCGCTTATGCCGACAGTCCAGAGACGGATTCCGGCGTTCTGGTTAGCAACCTTATGCCAGCCAATCCCGAGGCGGCTGCGCTGGCCGCAGAGTTCGCGCGGCGGGTGGTAGACGGGATGAGAGCGCGCGGGCCGGCCTTCCGGCCGGATCTGCCGACCGCGGAGGCCTTCTTGTCCACTCGGCCGTGGCGCGACGGGCGGCGCTGGGCGATCCTTGAGCCGTCGGACAATCCCATGTCCGGCGGAGCAGGCGACACGCCGGGACTCCTGGCTGCCGCGATGCGGACCGATCTGCCAGAAGGATCCGTATTCGCTTTCTTCGACGATCCCGGGGCAGTGGCCGCCGCGCGGGCCGCAGGACAGGGCGCGCGGCTATCGCTCCATCTCGGCGGCCGGATCGACAACCGCTTCGGTGTGCCCGTCCTCGTCGAGGGGACGGTGGAACGACTGACCCAAGGACGCTTCACTAATACCGGACCGATGGAGACCGGTATCAGCGTCGACCTCGGCCCGACCGCTGTCGTCCGGACCGGGCCGCTCAGGATCATCCTCACCAGCGGTTGCTATTCGCCGAATGATCCGCAGTATTTCCAC
>NZ_RZSW01000202.1:0-10300 GCF_003997375.1 Mesorhizobium sp. M5C.F.Ca.IN.020.29.1.1
GTGTTAGAGCATGCTTTGTGCGTCCAATTGGACGCGTCGCCCTAACCGTCCGCCAGATCCTTGCGGAACGGCGTGTGCTCTTCAAGATAGTCGCCCATCCGCTCCACTTCGCGCCGCTCGCGCCTGAGATAGTCGGCGACCGCGTTGCGCAAGCCGGGATGCGCGATGTAATGCGCCGAATGCATGGTCACCGGCCTATAGCCGCGCGCCAGCTTGTGCTCGCCTTGCGCGCCGGCTTCGACCACTTTCAGCTTACGGTCGATCGCGAAGTCGATCGCCTGGTGATAGCAGACCTCGAAATGCAGGAACGGATGGTCTTCGATGCAGCCCCAGTTGCGGCCGTAGAGCGCATCGGAACCGATGAAATTGATAGCGCCGGCAATGTAGCGTCCATGGCGCTTGGCCATCACCAGCAGGATGTCGCCGGCCATGCGCTCGCCGATCATCGAGAAAAACTCGCGGTTGAGGTAGGGCCGCCCCCATTTCCTGCTGCCGGTATCCATGTAGAAGGCAAAGAAGTCGTCCCAGATCCTTTCGGTGAGATCCCTGCCGGTCAGCCAGTCGATCGAGATGCCGTGGGCGAGCGCCTCGCGCCGCTCCTTCTTCATGGCCTTGCGCTTGCGCGACGCCAGAGTGGCGAGAAAATCGTCGTAGGTCGAAAAACCTTCGTTGAAGAAGTGGAACTGCTGGTCGGTGCGGTGCAGGAAACCCGCCGCTTCCAGCGCCCCAACATCCTTCTGCTGCGCGAAGGTTACGTGCGCGGAAGAGACGCCGAGCTTGTCCGTCACCGCCTTCAGGCCTGCTGCCAAGCCGGCTTTCACGGCGCGACTGTCCTCGCCCTTGTTGACCAGCAGGCGAGGACCGGTGACCGGCGTGAACGGCACGGCGCATTGCAGTTTTGGGTAGTAACGCCCGCCGACGCGCTCGAACGCGTCGGACCAGCCGTGATCGAAAACATACTCGCCCCGGCTGTGCGATTTCAGGTAGCAGGGAACGGCACCGAGCAGTTTTCCCTGCGCTGTCTCCAGCCTGAGATGATGGCCCCCCCAGCCGGTGCGCTGCACGGCGCAGCCCGAATCTTCAAGCGCGCTCAGAAAAGAGAACGAAACTAGGGGGTTGTAGCCGTTTTCTCTATCGCCGCGTGCGGTACCGCCGAGGCCATCCCATTCCGCGCAGGTGAAGGCTCCGATGCCGGAGGCAACCCGGATCGCATACGCTCCATTCGCCGTTTGCCCGTCGCCTTCATCGCCTTGATCCATGAGGCTTATTTAAGCTCCGTGCCGGTCCATGCAAGCTCGGTTTCAAGCGACCTGTACAAGATCGGGTTCGAATCCTTCGAATGTCATTTGGTCGGCATATCTAAAGGTCAGGTCGACCGCCGGTTGGTCGAGCACGGTCCAGGTGATGACCGGCATTTTGAGCCTTTCGCGCACGAAACTGACAAACCGGTTCGGCAAGTCGCCGGCGGCGTAGGAGGCGAAGGCGATGTCGTGCGCCAGCATGGCGAAATGCGCCTCGATCAGCTTGACGTCATTGCCGTAAGCGGTCAGCCCGCCCGGAATGCCGGGCGCGTGTTTCGGGAAATCGCGGATCAGCCAGTGGTCGAACGACATGATCGCCGCCTTGCCCTTGTAGTGCTTGAGCATCTCGCCAACGCTTTCCACCAGACCTTCGTCCTGGCCGGGGACCCCTTTCAGCTCGACGACCATCGGCACACGACCATCGACCAGGTCGAGTGCCTGCTGCAGAGTCGGTAGATGGTCTGATGTGCCGCCAACCCTGAGCGCCGTCATCTCCGCTGCCGTTCGCTGCCAGACGAAGCCGTCCTGGCCGGTCAGCCGCTTCAGATCGCTGTCGTGAATCACGACCGGGATGCGGTCAGACGACAGATGCACATCGCATTCGATCGCATAGCCGCGTTCGGCTGCCGCGGCAAAGGCGGAAAGCGTGTTCTCCCACCGCGTCTTGTTCATGTCGTGGAGGCCGCGATGGGCAACGGGTCGGGCGGTCAGCCAGGAAAGATCGGTCATGACTGGCTCATTCGACTTCGAAGATGGCTTCGATTTCCACTGCGGCATTAAGCGGCAGGGAGGCGGCGCCGACGGCGGAGCGGGCATGTTTGCCGTGATCGCCGAGCACTGCAACCAGAAAATCCGAGGCGCCGTTGGCAACCAGGTGCTGTTCGACAAATTCCGGTGCCGAGGCGACGAAGACGGTGATCTTCACCACGCGGCGGATTTTCTCAAGATCGCCAAGGGCTGCCTTGGCCTGCGCCAATATGTTGATTGCGCAGTATTTTGCCGCTTCCTTGCCGCTTGCGGTGTCGACATCGCGGCCGAGCAGTCCGCTCACCTGCAGCTTGCCCTCGCTGAGCGGCAGCTGTCCGGCGGTGAACAGCAGATTGCCTGACCTGGAATAGGGCACGTAATTGGCGGCGGGCGCGGCTGCGACCGGAAGCGTCACGCCGATTTCGCTTAGCCGCTTTTCGATTGTTTCGCTCATGGTATTTCCCTATTGCTTGATGACGCCGGGCAGGCCGGGCCGAAATTGCTATTTTTGCCTCGCTTCCGCCACGACTTTTTTTAAGCTGGATCCTCTTTCCTGCGGCCTGCCATCAGGCGCGATGATCGGAGCCCCTCATGCGCGCAACACGCCTCGCATTCCACGCTGTCCTGCTGCCAGCGGTGTTCTCGATGGCGCCGGCTTTTGCCGTACCGGCGCTGCAAGCGCATCGCGCGGTTTACGATCTGAGCCTGGACAAAGCCTCCGATCGCTCCGGCATTACCGGCATTTCCGGCCGCATGGTCTATGAGTTCAACGGCTCACCTTGCGAAGGCTACACGGTGAAGTTCCGCTTCGTCACCCAAATTGCCACTAACGACAATGCAACAAAGCTGACCGACCAGCAGACGACCACTTTCGAGGACGCCGAAGGCAAGACGTTCTCGTTCGTGACAAAATCCTTCGTTGACCAGAACCTCGACAAGGAGGTGAAGGGCACCGCGACGAAGGAGACGAAGGGCCTCAAGGTCGACATCGACAAGCCGGAGAAGAGCAGCCTCGAACTCGCTGCCACCCAGTTTCCGACCCAGCATCTGGCCGAACTGATCGACAAGGCCGAAAAGGGCGAAAATTTCTACGAAACCAACCTGTTCGACGGCTCGGAAGATGCCGACAAAGTGATGACCACCACCGTCGTAGTCGGCAAGAAAGCCGATGCCGACAAAGCTGATCCGGAAGCGCCGGCATTGGCGAAACTCGCCACCGACAAATACTGGCCAGTCGACATTGCCTATTTCGACGGCACCGACAAGTCAGGCGAGGAGGTGCCGGAGTACCGGATCAGCTTCAAGCTGCATGACAACGGCATCACGCGCGACCTCGTCATGGACTATGGCGAGTTCTCGATGACCGGCAAGCTGGTCAATCTGTCGTTGTTCGATCAGTCGAAAGCCTGTCCGCCGAAATAGGCTTCAGGTTAACCACGCCCGCAAGGCGGCGCCTACAGCGCCGCGCGTTCTTGGCCGCGCAAAGGACGCTGTAGCACTTTGATTTTGCGCATGATCCTTTCCGAAAATCGATTCCGATTTGTGGGGTCATGCGCCATGACTTGAACACGCCGCAATTGCATCTCAACTTCTACGCCGATGGGTCGATCGGGGGGTGGGTTGAGCAGAATCGATGTGTTCGTGGCGCCGAGGCCCAATCCGGCGCTAATCAGGATCATGACTGTAGTCAACCGGGTTGTCATGCTGCATGGCATTCCCGGGTTTCGCGACCTGTTGCCGTTCAACCGCCTGGCCGGATTGCGCGGCGTCGCCAATGTCCGTCATATCGACTTTCCCGACGACGACCGGCAGCGGCTGAAGGCCTGTTGCGGCGCCGGCAAGGCGACGTTCATCACGCCCAACCATCCGGAATTCTTTACCGACTGGATGATCGACAAGGAGATCGTCTCGCAGGTCAGTCCGCTCGCGGCATCCTGGGCCACGCATGGCGTCGTCAACGGCCTCGGCCGGATCATGCAGAAATTCTGGCTGGCCAACAATCTGATCGCCCAGATTCCCGGCAACAGTGGGGCCGCCAAGGAACACTCGATCGCCTGGGCGCTGAAAGGGCATGGTGTTCTCTTGCATCCCGAAGGCGGCGTCGGCTGGCATGCAAATGTCGTCGGTTCGCTCCTTCCGGGGGCGGTCGAGATGGGGTTCGAAGCGCTTAAGCGCGGTCGCGCCACGGATCAGGATTGTAGGATTTGGATCGCGCCGGTTGTCTGGAAGCTCGCCTTCACCAAAAATGTCGAGCCGGCGCTGGCGCAGGAATGCGCGTATGTCGAGAAGAGCCTGAAGATCGAGCGCCGTGCCGCCGATACGCTGCCGGAGCGCGTCCACCATGTGTATGCGACGTTGCTGTCGCGCGATGAGATTGCCTGTGGCATGGCGCCCGACGAACGGGCTTCGTATGCAGCGCGTCAGACGCAACTGCTGCTCGAATTGAGTCGGCGCCTGGGGGAGGGCATTTCGTTCGATCCCGGCGCCAACGAGATCGCCGAGCTTTTGCGCCGGTCGCGCCGCTGGCTGCGGGAAAACACCGGCGACGCTGAGAGACAAAAACAGGTCCGCACGCTGGCGGACACGATCCAGCGTCTCCAGCGCGTCGGACCGTGGGCCTCAGTTAACTCGCGCATCACGCAAGAGGAGATCGCCGAGCATCTGAAGCGCGTCCGCAACGACTATTGCAAGGGCACGCTGCGCGACACGATCAATCGCTTCGTGCCGCAGCCGGCCGGGCCGCGCTGCGTGCATATCCGGGTGCCGGAACCGTTGGGATTGCATGCCTTTCGGGGCTCGATCGACGATGCGCTCGCCGAACTTCACAGCCGTATGCAGGCGGCTGTCACCACGTCAGTAGCCGAACTCGAAGCCGCCGGCGGCTTCATTTTCTATCCGAATCCCTTTTATCATCGCTAACGTTTGGATCTTGGCCCCAGGTGAACTGCGGCTCCGCTGGTCGGCGCAAGATGAAGGAGTGCGGCAAACCTCATGGCGGTGTATGTCGACGCGGCGATCTGGAAATGGGTCGGCCACCGCTGGTGTCATCTGCTGGCCGACGACACCGACGAGCTGCATCGTTTTGCAGCACAGCTCGGCGTCAAGCGCTCGTCCTATCAGGGGCCGCCGAAGACATCGGCGCCGCATTATGACATAACCGGCTTCGAGCGCGACCGCGCGGTGCGGCTAGGCGCCATCGAATGCAGCCGCGAAGAGATCGTTGCTGTTTTCCGACGTGTCCGCGTGCCGAAGGGGAAGATACGCCCATAGCCCGGGTGCGCTGATCGCCGCATGCTGAGCCGCAAGACACCGCAGCGCTTGCGTTTGTCGCGCATCCCCTCTATATGCGCGCTCATTCCACACACGGACTTTGGTGTCTGCCCGGGAGAAATCCGGCTGAAACCTCCGGTGGCGTTCGAGGACAAAGTCCAGAAATGCCTGTGTCCGTGGAGGCTAACCGGAAAGGATACTCAAGAATGGCTCTGCCTGATTTCAGCATGCGCCAGCTTTTGGAAGCTGGCATTCACTTCGGCCACCAGACTCATCGCTGGAACCCGAAGATGGCGCCCTATATCTATGGCGCCCGCAACAACATCCACATCATCGACCTCTCGCAGACGGTGCCGCTGCTGCACCAGGCGCTCAAGCAAGTTTCCGACACCGTCGCCAAGGGTGGCCGCGTGCTGTTCGTCGGCACCAAGCGCCAGGCGTCCGACATCGTCGCCGACGCCGCGCAGCGCTCGGCCCAGTACTATGTCAACTCCCGCTGGCTCGGCGGCATGATGACCAACTGGAAGACGATCTCGAATTCCATCCAGCGCCTGCGCAAGCTCGACGAGATGCTGGCTGGCGAGGCCCAGGGGCTCACCAAGAAGGAGCGCCTCAACCTCGATCGCGAGCGCGAGAAGCTCGACAAGGCGCTGGGCGGCATCAAGGACATGGGCTCGACGCCCGACCTGATGTTCGTGATCGACACCAACAAGGAAGCGATCGCCATCCTCGAGGCCAAGCGCCTCGGCATCCCGGTCGTCGCCATCATCGATTCCAACTGCGACCCGGACAAGATCGATTTCCCGATCCCCGGCAATGATGACGCGGCCCGCGCCATCCAGCTCTATTGCGATCTGATCGCCAAGGCTGCAATCGACGGCATTGCTCGCCAGCAGGGCGCGCTTGGCGTCGACGTTGGCGCTTTGGCCGAGGGCCCGATCGAGCCGGCACTCGAGCCGACGCCGACCGCCGAGACACCGGCTGCCCAGACACCGGAAGCGTAACAGGGAAGGCCGGTTTCGGCCTTCATCTTTCTCATATTCTGGCGCGCTAAGCGCTGGCGCCAGGCGCATCATCGAGGACCGGTGGTGCGTCGGTGCATTTTAAACAAAGAGGCGACAATGAGTATTTCGGCTGCACAGGTCAAAGAACTCCGCGACTTGACCGGCGCGGGCATGATGGACTGCAAGGCGGCGTTGAACGAGACCAACGGCAACATGGAAGAGGCCGTCGACTGGCTGCGCAAGAAGGGCATTTCCAAGGCCGATAAGAAGGCCGGCCGTACCGCGGCCGAAGGCCTGATCGGTGTCGATTCCGGTATCCGCGAGGCGGCGGTCGTCGAGGTCAATTCTGAGACCGACTTCGTTGCCCGCAACGCCGCCTTCCAGGATATCGTCGCCAAGGTCGCCAAGGTCGCGCTCGCCTATGGCGGCAAGACCGAGGCCGTCGCAGCCGCCCCGTATCCGGGTTCCGACAAGTCGGTTGCCGACACCATCAAGGACGCTGTCGGCACTATCGGTGAGAATCTTGGCTTCCGCCGTTCGGCCAAGCTCACGGTCGAGCACGGCGCTGTCGCGACCTACGTCCACAATGCGGTTGCCGACGGCCTTGGCAAGCTCGGCGTGCTGGTCGCCATCGAGACGACAGGCAACGCGCAGGCCGCCAACGCCTTTGCCCGTCAGGTCGCCATGCATGTCGCCGCCACCAACCCGATGGCGCTGACGACGGAGCAGCTCGATCCGGCCGCGGTCGAGCGCGAGAAGGCGATCTTCGCCGACCAGGCGCGCCAGTCCGGCAAGCCGGAGGCGATCATCGAGAAAATGGTCGAGGGCCGTCTGCGCAAGTTCTACGAAGAGGTCGTGCTGCTCAAGCAGGCTTTCGTGCTCAATCCCGACATCACCGTTGAGAAGGCGCTGCAGGATGCCGAGAAGGAAATCGGCGCACCGGCCAAGATCACTGCTTATCTGCGCTTCGCGCTCGGCGAGGGCATCGAGAAGGAAGAGACCGATTTTGCGGCGGAAGTCGCGGCGGCGGTCAAGAAGTAAACCGCACCCCATCTTTCTGAAAAGACTTATGGCCGGGTGTCCGCGAGGATGCCCGGCCGATTTCTTGCGCGGTGCGCCCGGCGACAGGCCGGCTGGCCATCTGCCGGATCTGCTCATGCCCGGATCTGCTCATGCAAGGTGCATTTGCCGGCGTAAGCTAAGGCTGGAAGAGAGTTTTCCGGTTCGGGCGCCGCGTGACATCGCGGCGCCCTTCGTGTATCGGAACCCAATGTTTCGGGGCAGCGCCTGCGCGGCGGCAGCCCGCTGCGCGTCACACGCATGATAATGAGGACCAGATGACGGTGAAGCCCCTCTACCGACGTGTCTTGCTGAAAGCATCTGGCGAAGCGTTGATGGGCGAGCAGCATTTCGGCATCGACGTGTCGGTAGTCGATCGCATCGCCGCAGACATCGCCGAGGCCCGCGCCCTGAGCATCGAGGTCGGCATCGTCATCGGCGGCGGCAACATCTTTCGCGGCGTGGCGGTTGCGTCCAAGGGAGGTGACCGGGTCACAGGCGACCACATGGGCATGCTCGCCACCGTCATCAACTCGCTGGCGCTGCGCACTTCACTGAACAAGATCGGCGTCGACGCGGTGGTGCTGTCGGCAATCGCCATGCCTGAGCTTTGCGAGAGCTTTTCGCAGCGTCAAGCGACCGCCTACATGAACCAGGGCAAGGTCGTCATTTTCGCCGGCGGCACCGGCAATCCTTTCTTCACCACCGATTCGGCCGCGGCGCTGCGCGCGGCAGAAATCGGCGCCGATGCGCTGTTCAAGGGTACCCAGGTCGACGGCGTTTATTCGGCAGATCCCAAGAAGGACCCGAATGCGACCCGCTTCGAGCGCATCAGCCATGGCGAAGTCATAAGACGCGGTCTTTCGATCATGGATACGGCCGCGATTGCACTTGCGCGCGAAAACAACATCCCGATAATCGTCTATTCGATCCACGAGAAGGGTGGTTTCGGTGATATTCTGAGGGGCGGCGGCCGTTGCACGGTCGTCACGGACGACTGATCGGGAGCCCGATCCCGAACCGAAGGTTTCCCGTAGGCGAAAAGCGGGAACCGGTTTTCGGATTGAGGCTTGAATACGGGATTACCCTGAAGTGAACCCGGCTAACGGGTCGAGGAGACGATGATGAGTGGCGAATACGATGATCTCAAACGGCGCATGGACGGGGCGATCGCTGCGTTCAAGCACGATCTGGCTTCGCTGCGGACCGGCCGCGCTTCGAGCAACCTGCTCGACGCGATCCAGGTGCAGGCCTACGGCACCACCATGCCGATCAACCAAGTGGCAAACGTGTCGGTGCCGGAGCCGCGCATGATTTCGGTTTCGGTCTGGGATAAGTCGATGGTCGGCGCGGTCGATCGCGCCATCCGTGAATCCAATCTCGGCTTCAATCCGATCGTCGATGGCACCAATCTCAGAATTCCGCTGCCCGAGCTCAACGAACAGCGCCGCAAGGAACTGGTCAAGATCTCGCACGGTTATGCAGAGAATGCCCGTATAGCCGTGCGCCACGTGCGCCGGGACGGCATGGAGTTTCTCAAAAAGGCGGAAAAGGACGGCGATATAAGCGAAGACGATCATCGCAAGCGGTCCGACCAGGTTCAGAAACTCACCGACGAGACGATCAGCACCATCGACCATCTGCTTTCCGATAAGGAAGCTGAAATCATGCAGGTTTAGGGTCTGGCCACTGCTGGCTCGAAAGCGAGAACATGACAAGCCCCGCGCATGTCGCGATCATCATGGACGGAAACGGACGCTGGGCCAAGGCGCGTGGCTTGCCACGGCTTGCTGGGCATCGTGCCGGCGTCGAGGCGCTGCGCAACACGGTGCGCGCCGCTCCTGGCCTTGGCATCTCGTTCCTGACTGTCTACGCCTTCTCGTCGGAAAACTGGTCGCGGCCGAAGTCCGAAGTCAGCGACCTGATGGGCCTGTTGAAAATCTTCATTCGCCGCGATCTCGCCGAACTGCACCAAAACGGCGTGCGGGTCAGGATCATCGGCGACAGGGCAGGGCTGCAGCCTGACATCAGGACCCTGCTTGAAGAGGCCGAAACCCTGACCGTCCGCAACGACGCGCTGACCCTGGTCATCGCTTTCAACTATGGCGGACGCGACGAGATCGTGCGCACAGCGCGCAAGCTTGCCTCGGCGGTGGCGCGCGGCGAGCTCGACAGCGAGGCGATCACGGCCGAATCCTTTGCCGGCTCTCTCGACACCCAGGGTATTCCGGATCCGGAACTGGTCATCCGTACCAGCGGCGAGCTCAGGCTGTCGAATTTCCTTCTGTGGCAAGCGGCCTATAGCGAGCTTGTCTTCCTGCCTTGCTACTGGCCCGATTTCAGCCGCGAGCATTTGGCCGACGCATTGCGCGACTTTGCCAGTCGCGAGCGCCGTTTCGGCGGTCTGGGCGCTCAAGACGTCGCCGTGACGGCCAAGGGATGAGCAACCTCCAGCTTCGGGTTATTTCTGCCGTCGTGCTTGCGGTCGTCACACTCAGCCTGACCTGGCTGGGCGGACTGCCCTTCCGGTTGCTTTGCGCGGCCATGACGATTCTGATCTTCTACGAATGGTCACGAATGTGCCGCCCGGTTGCCGCCACGGGTCTTGGTTTTCTGCCGGAAGCGCTGCTTCTGGTTTTCGTCGGCGGTTTGGTCGCCGGCTTGCCTGCGTCATGGCTTCTGCTTCTTGTGGCAGTGATGGTCGTTGTCACCGTGGTCGTGGGTTCGATGCGCCAGACTTCGATGCGCCAGGCGGGACAGTGGGACGCGTCCGGCCTTGCCTATGCCGCCATTTCCGGACTGTCACTTGCTCTTTTGCGTGACGGCGATCATCCCGGCCTCGTCGCCATTCTCTTCCTGTTCGCGGTGGTTTGGGCGACCGACATATCAGCCTATTTCGTCGGCCGCGCTGTCGGCGGT
>NZ_RZSW01000203.1:0-10290 GCF_003997375.1 Mesorhizobium sp. M5C.F.Ca.IN.020.29.1.1
CAGCGCAAGCGATCTCGGCTATCTCAATTTGTGCGACTGGTGGGGTGCGCCATCGCGCTCGCAGATTTCGGCGATGCTGAACGTGCCATCGAAGACTTTTTTTGCGGGCCTTGCTTGAACGACGGGAAAACCATGTGCACTGCGCGGCCCCGCGCCGCGCGATTCGCCTTGACGCAACTCGCCGACCAGATCGAGGTGACCGGCCAATTGTTACCGCTGTGGTTTTGCTTTGATAGCCGAGGCCGCCTGATGGCTACGATCACCTACGTTTCCACCATCAACCGCGTCGCGAAAAAGCTTGGAGAATATCCTGAGCTCCTTCAGGCGATCGTCAGCAACGACGACAACCTCTACGGCAGTGTCATCAGGGCGCCGGAAAGAGCAGCAGCTCGAGGCCTTCGTCATCCATCCCTTCAGGCAGCGGCGAGCTCAGCCCAGCAAGACGGGCGCGCCGCAGATAACATCCACGATGCTATTGGGTTCTGTCGCAAATCGTGCTTTTGGTCACAACGGCACGCTTTCGCGCCGATGATCATGCTGCAAGGATTTCGAACTGCGCTGCGATCGAGCGACGTGGATTATCGGCGAACCTCGCCTGCCGTTTGGTAAGCGCGTAGCTGATGCCGTTTAGCGCTGGTATTTCCACGGCATGAGCGCCTCGATGTCGCTGTTTGGCCAGCCATTGGCGATACGCTCGAGGGTCTGGGTGAGCCAGGCGTGCGGATCGACCTAGTTCATCTTGGCGGTTTATGCCGACCGCCGAACTATGCGTAACCATTCGGCCAGGGCCGCGGTAACTATGATTTCGGGCGACGGTTTTCTGCGCTAGGTTTCGGCGGTGCGTGACCCGCAGCCCTGCGCTCGTCGACGATATGCCGAAGGTTGTCGATGCCGTCTTCGGTGAAGACGAAATTTGTGCATTGCAATATCTGCGGCGATCGATATGATCCTGTTGTCGGCCATCTACTCCTCCCAGATGCGATGCCGGCGCTGAATGCGGTGCACCTCCTCCGCGCTGCATTTCAAATCGAGCCCACTGCCACCTCCTCCCGGCAGTGGGCTTTTTCTTTGTATGAGCGGCAATTTGGCCCTTGGCCGACGTATTGGCTTCTAGTCTCTAGGCGAGGCGAATGCTCCGAACTTCCAGGCCTTTCTTGCCCTGCCCGCATTCGACAAACACTTTCTGTCCCTCCACCAGCACGCTGAGCCCTGAGCGGTTCAACGCGTTAGCATGAACGAAAACGTCCTTCTCACTGTTATCGGGTGCAATGAAGCCGAAGCCTTTTTCGGGATTGTACCATTTGACCGTGCCCTGGCTCTTCAGCTGCGCACCCGTATCAGCGGTGGACTCTCCAGCGCTGCGCGTATCTGCCGGCGTTTTCGCGATCTGGTCGCTGATCTCCAGCACTTGCACGACCTGATGACCTCTTGGACTTTCTTCAACCGCAACCTTGAGACGTGCCCCCTCGGAAACAGCGCGGCTTCCGGCAACTTCCAACACTCGGATGTGCAGATAAGCTTCCGTGCCGTTCGACAGTTTGACGAAGCCAAAACCCTTGCTGGCATTTGTCGCTTGGCAGTTAATTATGAGAATCCCGTGTCAATGATTTCCGTGACTTAGCCGTCCGTCGCGATTTTTTGCAGTTAAATCGAGAACGAGCTGGCAGGATATTTTCTGTATTTCTGTGTGCTAGATCAAGGGATTTGCCTTAGAAAGAGGCCGATAACTTCCCTACGATTTCAATGCCATAGTGTGTCGGCGTCGGGGTGTGTGTGGTTCACGCTTTTGCATCTTATTTGAGAACCGACGCGCTGAGATTCTTAAGTTAAGTGCCACCGCCCGCACAAACTGCCGCATTCTTACGTTTAAGTGCCAAGCGACAGGATCGGTCCGGGCCGGACGATGGCGACCTCAACGACGAGATCGTAGAAGGTGCGCGGTTTGATGCGTGGCAGCATCGACATCTGGGCGCGGCTCTCGATCTGGAAGACCCCGATCGTGTCGGCCTTGCGGATCATGGCGTAGGTCGCCGGATCCTCGGCCGGGATCGTGGCCAGGTCGAGGGTCATTCCCTTGTGCTCGGCCAAGAGGTCGAAGCTGCGCTTCATGCAGGTGAGCATGCCGAGCGCCAGGACGTCGACCTTCATGAATTTGAGGATGTCGATATCGTCCTTGTCCCACTCGATGACCTGGCGGTCGACCATGCGGGCCGGCTCGATCGGCACTAGGTCATCGAGCCGGTCATTGGTGAGAACGAAGCCGCCTGGATGCTGCGACAGGTGCCGGGGCGTGCCCTCGAGCTGCTGCGCCAGCTCAAGCGTCAGCCGCAGCCTGCGATCGGCCATGTTGAAATTGAGCTCTCGAGCGCGCGTCTCGTCGATGCCTTCGCCGTGGCCCCAGACCTGGGACGAGAGCAACTTGGTGACGTCCTCGGGGAGGCCGAGGGCCTTGCCGATATCGCGGACAGCGCCCTTGGTGTGATAGCGCACGACTGTCGAGCAAAGCGCGCTGTGATCGCGGCCATAGGTCTCATAGACCCACTGCATGACGATTTCGCGCCGCTCATGCTCGAAGTCGACATCGATATCCGGGGGTTCCTTGCGCTCCTGCGAGACGAAGCGCTCGAAGAGGAGATTGTTGCGCTCGGGATCGATGCTGGTGATGCCCAGCACATAGCAGACGGCGGAATTGGCGGCCGAGCCTCGGCCTTGGCACAGGATGTCCTTGCTGCGCACGAACTGCACGATGGCATTCACGGTCAGGAAGTATGGCGCGTACTGCAGGATTTCGATCAGGCGCAGTTCGTGCTTGATGAGCGCCACGACCTTGTCAGGCACGCCTTCGGGATAGCGCCGCTCCGCGCCTTCCCAGGTGAGTTGTGCGAGCGCCTGCTGCGCCGTAAGCCCGGGCAGCATCTTCTCTTCGGGATACTGGTAGGCGAGTTCGTCGAGGGAGAAGCGGCACTGGCGCGCAATTTCGACTGTGCGCTCGAGCGCTTCCGGGTAGCGTGAAAACAGGCGTGCCATTTCCTCGGGGGGCTTCAGATAACGGTCGGCATGGCGCTCGCGCCGGAACCCCAGTTCGTCGATGGTGATGTTGTGGCGAATGGCGGTCACCACGTCCTGGAGGATGCGCCGGCCGGGCTCGTGGAACAGAACGTCGTTGGTCACCACGGTCGGCACCCGCATTTGTGTGGCGAGGTTGGACAGTTCATGGAGCCGGACCTGGTCATTGGGCCGACGGCGCAAGGTCAGCGCCAGATAGGCGCGATCGCTGAAGGTCTCCCGCAGTCGGCGCAGCTGCAGGGCGCAGGTGTCATCGGCGCGATCGGGAACGAGAACGGCGATCAGGCCCTCGGCATAGTCAGCCAGGTCGCTCCATTCGAGATGGCATTGCGCCTTGCCACCGCGTTTCTTGCCCAAGGTCAGCAGCCGGCACAGCCGGGAATAGGCGGCCCGGTCGGTGGGATAGACGAGCATCGACATGCCGTCGACGAGATCGACGCGGCAGCCGACGATGAGCCTGACGCCGGCGTCCTTGGCTGCCTGGTGGGCGCGGACGATGCCGGCCAGAGAGTTGCGATCGACGATGGCAAGGGCTTCAATGCCGCGCGCGGCTGCCTGCGCGAACAGGTCGTCGCAAGAGCTTGCTCCCCGAAGGAACGAGAAGTGGCTGGTTACCTGCAATTCGGCATAGTGCGGTCCGCTCATGCGAAGACCCCATGCAGGAACCATTTGTGGGAACCGGTCTCGGGATCCTCGCCGTCGCCGGCGCGGTAGATCCAGAAGCGCTCGCCGGACTCGTCTTCCACCTGGAAATAGTCGCGCACCGCGATCAGTTCGGCATCGCGGTGCCACCATTCGCCAAACACGCGTTCGGGACCATCGGCGCGGGTAACGCGACGCCGGATGCCGCGCCAACTGAACCAGACCGGCGGATGGTCGGGCAGCAGGGCCATTGTCTCGATGGGTTCGGGGTGGGTCAGCAGACGCGGCGGGCGAGGCCAGTCACCAGGCCAACTCGTCCCGTCGTCCGGCGCATTCGGCGCGATGCGGCGGACCGAGCGTTCGGGCACGTCACTCTCGACCGGGGCAAAGCGGTAGAGCCGCTGCTCGCCAATACGGTTGGCGAGCACGTCGATGAGATCGGTGATGTCGGGCTCCGGCTCCTCGACCAATGAGGAGATGATCTGCTTGGCTCCGAAAGGTTCGGCGAGCGTCGCGGCCAGGGTCATCACCTCGATGCCGAAACCGGGATCGACAGTTTCGATGCGGTCGGTCAGGAGGCGGGTCAGCCGTTTGACATCGCGCACTGGCACTGCGGTGCCAACGCGAATGGCTTCGATGCGGTTGTCGACGCGGTGAAGCAGCAGGTCCAACCGGCGGGCGCCGAGCCCCTTGGCCTCAAGCGCCTCACAGAGGGTTGCGACGAGCTTGCCGGTATAGCGGGCTATGGTCTCGGCGGCGCCGATCGGCTCGCCGAAGGCCCGGCGAACCTCGATGAGTTCGGGAGAGCGGGCGGGCTCGAAAGGTTCGCTGCGCCGCCCCATCGCCTGGTCCAGGCGACGGCCGAGTTCAGGCCCGAAGCGAAGGGTGAGAGAGGCGCGCGGAGCCGCCTCGACTTCGCCCATCCGCTCGAAGCCGAGCGTGAGCAGGCCTTCGACGATATCGTGGGGAAGCCGCAGGGCACCGATCGGAAGGGCGCGCATAATCGCCGGGGCTTGCCCCAATGGCGCGACGAAGGTCGGCCGGGCGAGGAAGCGCGCGCAGGCATGAGCGGCGCCCCACGTGTCCGCGACAGCGGCGCGCGCCTCGATACCGGAGGCCGCCATGCGCGAGACCAGTCCCTCGAGCATCGTCTCCTCCCCGCCATGCAGATGGTCGGCGCCTGTGGTGTCGATGATGAGACCATCGGGCGGATCGGCGGCAACGATCGGGGCATAGCGCAGTGACCAGAGCGCCATTCTATCGAGGGCCGCGGCATCGGCGGCTGAATCCAGGTCGAAGCTCTGCAGGTTGGGCACCAGCACCTGGGCCTTGCTCGCCGGCATGCCTATGCGCAGGCCGGCCGTGTGTGCCGCCGCATCGGCGGCCAGCACGAGCCGCCGGTTTCCCTGCCGGCCGAGCATGACGATCGGGATTTCAGCCGATGGCGCGGACCGGCCCATCGCGCGCCGAAGGCGATCGGTCGGCCAGGCCGGAAAATAGAGCGAGACGACCCTTGTCATCGCAGGCTTCCACTTCAAAATCGGCGCTTTCTCCCGCCCGCACCCGGATCAGCTCGAGCTGCCAGCGAGCGCGGCCGATACCGGAGACCGGCAAGGGACGGGAGGGGAGCGCGGTGACCCGCCAGCGGGTGACCGCGGCGGTTGGTTGTCCAAAATCGGTCGCTTCGGTTTGTCGTCGCCAACGGCGGATGGCGATGCCGATGGCGCCGGAGGCTTCGGCGGCGAGTTGCAGTCGGCGGGAGGCGGTCATCGAGAGGCGTGCCAGTTCGGCAACGACGGCGCCTAGACCGCCATGGCGAAGCCCTTCTTCGAAGCAGGCGAGCACGGAAGCTTCGTCGCCCGCCTCGACATAGACGACACGGCCCGGCAACAGCCCAGCCTGGGCGAGGGCAGGGGCGAAGAGATCCTGCCGGGTGACGCACCAGAGCACCTTCCCTTTGGCGCGCGCAGCAATCCCGGCGGCAAAGAGCGCCGCCGCGGCGCCATCGATCGCCCCGTTGCGGCCCCCGGCAACGTCGTGCAGCGCCCCGAGGCGCCAGCCCGCCTCCCGGCAAGACCTTGTCGATCCTGGGAACGCCGAAGGGAAGCGTCGCACGGTTGCGCGCCGGCCCGCCTTCGAGGCGCGCGACTCGCTCGCGAAGCGCGCGATAGCAGGGCTGGCGGCCGGCTGACCCATGAACGAAACACTCTCAAACTGTCTTCCCAATGGATTTCGGGGCTGATATGTTCCTTATTTGTTCTCTTCGGTGTCCGAGAGTCAATCGGACTCGTTGCGCCGCTCCGAGAGTTGATCCCAGACTCCCCCTGATCGAGGTGTGGTCTATCTTGATATGCCGCAGGTGATGCAGGGACGGCGAAGTGGGCGAGCGAAGCGACAGGGACCAACAAGTTGATGCGCCGCGGGAAGGCACGGCCATCCTTCGCAAGATCATCCATGTCGACATGGATGCCTTCTTCGCCTCGGTCGAACAGCGCGACAATCCCGACCTGCGCGGCAAGCCTGTGGCGGTCGGCGGCTCGGCCGCGCGCGGTGTGGTAGCCGCTGCGAGCTACGAGGCCAGAAAGTTCGGGGTCCGATCCGCCATGCCCTCGATCACGGCGAAGCGCAAATGCCCCGAGCTCATCTTCGTGCCGCCGCGCTTTGACGCCTATCGCGCCGTCTCCCAGCAGATCCACGCGATCTTTGCCGAGCACACGCCACTCATCGAACCGCTCTCGCTCGACGAGGCCTATCTCGACGTCACCGACAATCTGCAGGGCATCCCGGTCGCCACGACGATCGCGGAAATGATCCGGGCCAAGATCAAGGCCGAAACCGGGCTGACTGCTTCGGCCGGCGTCAGCTACAACAAATTCCTGGCCAAGCTCGCCTCCGGCCAGAACAAGCCCGATGGGCTGTTCGTCATCACCCCGAAGCAGGGTCCCGCCTTTGTCGAGGCCTTGCCCGTACGGAAATTTCATGGTGTTGGCCCGGCGACTGCTGACAAAATGGCTCGGCTGGGCATCGAAACCGGCGCCGACCTGCGCGCACAGAGCCTGGCGTTCCTGGAGGAGAAGTTCGGGAAGGCGGGACCGTACTATTACTGGATCGCCCGGGGCATCGACGAACGCGCAGTGCGGGCCGACCGCGAGCGCAAGTCCGTGGGGGCCGAAGACACCTTTGCGAGCGATTTGTTTGACCTCGAAAGTGCTCGCAAGGAGCTGGCGCCATTGGTCGGTAAGGTGTGGCGCTATTGCGAGGAAAGATCGATACAGGGTCGCACGGTGACATTGAAGGTGAAATTCGCCGACTTCCAGCAGATCACGCGCAGCCGCACGATCGGAGGCGTCATCGAGGGCGAAGCCGACCTAGCGACCGTCAGCGGCACCCTTCTCGATCAGGTATTTCCTGTCAGCAAGGGGATCCGCCTGCTCGGGGTGACACTTTCAAATCTAAACGGAACGCGAACCGAGGCCGATAGGCAGATGTCGCTCACGATCTAGGACTGGCTGCAGTTATCGGACTGCTTTTCGGATCCGCTCTGTCAGCGTTTGTTCGACATCGAAATAGCCCTTCCACGCGTCCGACTCCTGAGCCCGGGCGGCGGCAGTGAAAACGTCAAATGCGCTGGCACTCTTGAATGTCGGCAGCTCATCCCAAGTGACGGGTACGGCGCACGACGCACCGGACCGCGCGCGTGTCGACCACGGGCAAATTGCCGTGGCGCCCTGTCCGTTGCGCAGATAGTCGATGAACATGCGACCCTTGCGTCTCGCCTTGCTCATATTCGCGACGAAGCGGGACGGATCGGTGCGGGCCAGCAGTTCGGCGAAGTCCTGGCAGAAGCCCTTGACCATTTCCCAGTCAGCCTCGGGAACGAGTGGCACGACCACGTGGACGCCCTTGCCACCTGATAACAGCGGCCAGGATTGGAGGCCGAGTGCCTCGAGAACGCCGCGGATGTCCAGCGCGGCCTGCTTGACGTCACCAAAGCCCAGGGCCTCGTCGGGGTCGATGTCGAAGATTATCCTGTGCGGCAAGTCTGGCTGCTGGCGAAGGCTTCCCCAGACGTGGAATTCAAGCACGTTCATCTGGACGCCGGCGATGAGGCCCGCCAGGTCATCGACCCACAGGATGCGGCTCTCCTTGCCGGACATCTTCTCCAACTGGCCGTCATGGATGGCCTTGGGCATGCCAGGCAGCTTGTGCTTCTGAAAAAAGGTCTGCTGCAGGTCGCCGTTGGTGTCGCGCACCAGCGATAGCGGCCGATCCTGGATATGCGGCGACCGCGGCGTAGTAGGCGGCGAGCGTTGCCTTTGTCACCGCAGTGCCGGGATACATCAGCTTGTCGGGATGGGTCAGGGTCACGCCAACCGCGCGGGCGATCTCCTTGCCCATAGCGGGATCCAGATTGGCCGTGGCGGCGGATGCGACGGTCTTGGGCGTTTCCATCACCACCTGGTCGGCGCGCTTGTCTTCGCGCATACCTTGGAAGCTCGGGTGACGCAGGCTGCCGTCCGGTGTCACCTCGGAATAGGTGACTTCGGCGACGAGTTCGGGATTCACCCACCTGGCGCGGCGCGCGATGTCGCGCGGCACGGATGCGAAGGCGGGCTTATCCAGAGGCCGCTTCTCCAACTGCGCGAGTATGGATTTGCGCATCGCCTCGGTGAACCCGGTGCCGACGCGGCCGCGGTAGATCAGCTTGCCGTTTTCGTAAGTGCCTAGGATCAGCGAGGCCATGCCACGGCCGGTGTCGCTTGGGCGGTAGCCACCGACCACGAATTCCTGTCGTTTCGTGCACTTGATCTTGAGCCAACTGGCGGTGCGGTCGCCGACATAGCGACTGTCCGCGCGCTTGGCGATGATACCCTCGTGGCCGCCGGCGCACATGGTGTCGAAGATCTTCTTGCCGTTGTCGGCGATATGGCTGGAAAACTGCAGGCTGTCGTCAGGGTCCCTCTCGCCCAGCAGTTCCGCAAGCCGTTCCTTGCGCTCGAGCAGGGGCCGGCTGGACAGATCCTCGCCGTTCAATTCCAGCAGGTCGAAGGCATAGAACTTGAGTGGCATGCCCGCGGCGATGCCGGTCTTCAGCATCGAGAAGTTGGTGCGGCCCTTGCTGTCAATCGCCACGATCTCGCCGTCGATCAGAGCTGAGCCCTTGGTGAGCGCCTGAAGTGGCGGCAGGATCACCTTGAACTGGCGGGTCCAGTCGTGGCCGTTGCGCGTGTAGACGACGACTTCAGATTCCGAGATGGCGACCTGGGCGCGATAGCCGTCGAACTTCATTTCGAAGAGCCAATTGGCACCGACCGGTATGTCGTCGGTCAGCGTGCAGAGTTGGAACGGACGAAACTGCGGTAGGGGGTATTTCGGGGTAGATTCTGAGTCCCTGCGCCGTGCGCGCTTTTTGGGGAGGCCAGCCTCTACGGCCGACATGGAGAGCCCGAATACATAGTACGATTCAATACTCTGCCCTGGGTTTCAGTTCCACACTGCGCGCCGATGAATTGAACCGGAAGAGTCCGGCCGCGTTGTTGGGAAATTGAAACGCAATCCTTGGAGGAAGAAATGGCTAAGACTCAAACAACTCGCGGGCGCAGCCAGGACCGCGCGAAGGTCGCTGGTGGGCAGGATCACGAAGTGAAGTACGAGGCGGGCAAGACTGGCGCCAGCAAGGCGGACGTCAAGTCGGCCGTGAAATCGGTCGGCAACAGTCGCAAGAAGGTTGAGGACAAGCTCGGCAAGAAGTGAGCCGCGGCCGCAGGGCAGATGGTCCGCATCGCCACCTTCAATGTGAACGGCGTCAATGGCCGGCTGCCCGTGCTCCTCAAGTGGCTCACGGCGACCACGTACGACATCGTCTGCCTCCAGGAACTGAAAACGTCCGATGAGAAGTTTCCGGCCGAGGCCATTCGCGAGGCAGGATACGGCGCGATCTGGCATGGCCAGAAATCCTACAACGGAGTGGCCATTTTATCTCGCGGGACGGACCCGGTCGAACGCCGGCGCGGTCTGCCAGGCGATCCAGATGATAGCCACAGCCGCTACATCGAGGCCGGCGTGGACGGGCTCGTCGTCGGCTGCCTTTACCTGCCAAATGGTAATCCAGCACCTGGTCCCAAGTTCGACTATAAGCTGCGCTGGTTCGACCGACTGATCAGCTACGGCCAAGACCTGCTCAAAGCGGGCGCGCCGACTGTGCTGTGCGGAGACTACAATGTCGTTCCGACTCCAATTGATGCGGTCGCGCCGCGACGATGGCTTGGGGATGCGGTTTACTTCCCCGAAAGCCGGCAAGCCTATGCCGGGATGCTTGAGGATGGGTGGATCGATGCGGTCCGGCGCATCCATCCGGAGAAGGGCGTCTACACCTATTGGAATTTCTCCTTCGGCGGCGGCTACGACAGGAGTTCTGGCTTGCGAATGGACCATCTGCTTGTCAGTCCCTCGTTGTCGCCCCGCCTCCGCAATGCCGGGGTGGATGTTGAGACGCGAGGGTGGGAGAAGCCGAGCGATCATGCACCGGCATGGATCGATCTCGATTGAGCATCGACGAATACCCGCGAAGAGGGATTAAGC
>NZ_RZSW01000204.1:0-10268 GCF_003997375.1 Mesorhizobium sp. M5C.F.Ca.IN.020.29.1.1
CCCGATGCCGTCCGCATCGGTCAATTGCCCGGCCAAGCAAAGGAACGCGGTGTCTTTGCAATCGTTGACCGCTTTTCATCGAGCGGTCGCCATGCACCATTTCACCACTTCGTCCGCGGCGATTTGGTCGGCGTTGATCGGCTTGCGGTGTCGTGATTCATCCAGCTTTTGATTCTGGAGGAATGGACGATGATGGGATCGAAGGTGGCACCGGCGCAGTTGTTCTACGATTTCTGCCTCGACGATAATGTTCCCAAGGACCACCTCCTTCGAAGGATCGACCGGTTCTATCGGAGCGTCTAACGGTCGCCATTTCCGTCCTGCGCGCGCAAGTTGCGACAGCATCGCAAACCGTTTTTCGCTGGGTTTGGAAGAAGGGATACTCCCGCGAACCAAACGTCCCCTGTTGCAAAAGCGAGTAAGCGGAGAAAGAAGTATCCGCCTGCGACTGGAAGGTAAGCGGTCTAGCTTTGCAGACCGGGCCGGATGCTGTTTCTTCGAGGATCGCGATGATCGTTCATTTAGTAGACGGCACATACGAATTGTTTCGCCACTTCTATGGCCAACGCCGGTTCAACAACGGCCAAGACAAGCCGTTTGGCGCCGTTGTCGGCGTGCTGAACACGGTGTTGGAGATGATCGAGAATGGCGCCACACACATTGGGGTGGCTACCGATCATGTAGTCGAATCGTTCAGAAATCAGCTCTGGCCCGCCTACAAGACCGGGGATGGCATCGAGCCGAGATTGTTCGCGCAGTTTCACCCCCTCGAGAGAGCCCTGGCGGCGATGGGCGTGGCGGTCTGGCCGATGACCGAGCTGGAAGCCGACGACGCGCTGGCATCCGCGGCATACAGCGCGGCTGCCGATGATCGCGTGCAGAAGGTGTGCATCTGGACGCCGGACAAGGATCTCGCGCAGTGTGTGCGCGGTGACCATGTGGTCCAGGTAGACCGCAGGACCCAGAAAATTCGCGATGCCGCCGGCGTACGCGAGAAGTTCGGAGTTGAACCGGCCTTGATTCCAGATTTCCTCGCGCTCGTGGGCGATAACGCCGATGGCTACCCCGGTCTCGAAGGCATCGGCCTGGTGTCAGCCGCCCGGCTGCTTGGCCGATACGGCCCTCTTGAAAGCTTTCCGCCTGAAGCCCTCGGCAAGCGTAGAGAGCTCGCGCTTTTGTTCAAAAATCTGGCGACGCTGCGCACGGACGCTCAGCTGTTCGATAACGTCGAAGAGCTGCGCTGGCACGGCCCGACCAAAGAGTTCGAGACGTGCGTGATCCAGCTAAATGACACCCGGCTCCTCGCACGTGCGCTCAAGGCTCGCCGTAACTGAACTTCGGAGGCGAGCTCTGGAAGCGGCCTTTGGAAGGCCAAGCGCCGATTCCCCAATCGCACAGGCTGTGCAGACCATGCGTCGTTGTGCGCTCAGAAACGGATCCTCGCGATCCAGAATCGGCAACCGGGTTGACCGGCAACCGCGCCGAGCCGCAGACGCAAGCCAATTTTCCGGCTTCCGCGCTCCACGCTGTTTCGAGACGTTCAAATTTGAGCTTCCGCATTCATGCTCTGTCGAGCGTATCTTTTAGAGTCGCTTAAACCTTATGCGCCGTAAGTTTTTGCCGTGCTGAAACGCCGTCAGCGACGACGACGACGAAATAGGAGAACGCAAATGCCTCGCAATCACGTTGAACGTCTTGAAGAGTTCAGGGAAATCCTGGTCGCGACTCGACGCGAAGGAGTCCGTAACGTGCACCACACTCGGGACGCTATGCGGGCAAGTGGCTTTCAGATCGGGGACAGCGACGCTCCAGCTACGGAGCCGAGCTGAAGGTGCTCCAAGAGGAAATCGAAGCAGTCGATCGCGCCATCGAAGACGAGAAGCGGTTGGCCATGGCGCGCGAGAGCGCGGCTCAATCCCGCCGACCGATTAAGCCTAGGATCGTGAAGGGAACATAGAGTCAGGTACGGCCCTTGGCACCCGTCGCAACTAACGGCGCGACTACTCAGATGCAGTCCTATTGGGGCCGATACGAAGCTCACCCAAGGGCCTGAAGGTCGTTAAATCCGGTTTCCGCGGTTCACGGCCAACCCGACTGTTCAACTCGCACTTTTGAGACCGGCCACGAGGGTGTCGACAAAATCAGCAGTTCGTTTTCGACATCGATGGCGCCAGTCCGATGAACCGGTCTTCGAAGGAATGACGACGACGCCATGCACCGCGGAAAACAGCGTGCGCGCGAACACCAGGAGGTGCGGCGTGTCAGCGTCGGAAGCAGCATGGCGAGCGGCTCGACCAGATGCTGGATGAGGACCGCATGTTCGGCCAGGTGCCATTCGGGCACCGGCAGGCCCGGCGCTATGCGGTGTTCGAACGGCGCATTCCATTCATGCGATTGTCGCGCGCAATGCGCAGATACTCCTTAGCCACCGCCTCCACCCTTGCCCTCGGCTCGCCCGTCGCCTCTTGCCCGCTCCGAGCCTGGCGAGCGTTGCCGAATTAACGTGCAGGATGAGCTTGTCCAGGTCGGCGAAGGCGGTATAGAGCGCGCCCAGCGCGCAGCCGGCATCGGCCGTGATGTCACGCGCACGCAAGCCGGCGAGACCCGAGCCGGATATGCGACTGCGCCGCCTTGATCAGCCTGCCCTTCCGATCCTTGCGCCCGGCGTCCCGTTTTGTCGTCATTAACCTTCGCTCTACGAAACCTCCGAACACCGCGCGGCCAGCGCAAGCTGGCCGCGGCAACACCACCCAGCTGTCGTCGCTCAAAGATGCAGAGGAGACGCTTTTGCGCCTGCGCAGTAGGCAAAAGCAGATCGACGTCACCGCCGCCGCTACGGCCGAGATGGAACAGTCGGGCGACCCCGCCGCTGTTAGCGAACTCGCCGCCGCCGGATGCGGCACGCCGCTGAAGAGCAGTGCCGACGCTGTGCTCGATCGACTGGCCAGCAGGATTGGCAAACCAGCCTGATTGTATCCGGCCTGAAACAGCCCGCCACCGACCCAACCTAACCCTGAAACAAAAGGATTATACCGATGTCCGCCAACACCTATTCCCCAAAGGACTGAAGCCCCTGGAATACATTCACCAAGCCCAGTTCGCCGTTGCCGCCACGATGATGGCTGGCGGCATCTACTTCATGGAGGCAAGCTTCGCTGCCAAGGGGTTTTACGCCATGGCCGCAATCATGCTCGTGCATACCTCGATCACCATCACCAAGACGCTGCCTGACTCGGAAGAGGCAAGCCGTTTCATCAACCGGCTGGAAGACGCCAAGACCGAAAAGCTGCTGATGGAGGTCAGCCGCAGTAACGAAGTGTAACCGCGTTCCCGCTACAACAAGGCTCAAACCGCGCAAGACAGATGCATCGGTCTTGCCCAATGGAAGTCCCCGCTATGGAAATCGCCTCGATAAATCGGAGCAACAGCCATCTGATGAGGTCACGGCGCTTTGCGCCTCTCTTCTGGACGCAGTTCCTGTCCGCCTTCAACGATAATTTCCTTAAGAACACGCTGGTGTTCCTTATTCTATTCACGCTGGCGGCGGACCAGGCGGCGTCATTGGTCACCCTGGCGGGCGCCGTCTTCATGGCCCCCTTCCTGCTTTTGTCGGCGCTTGGCGGCGAGATCGCCGACCGCTTCGACAAGGCTCTCATCGCCCGCCGGCTGAAATTCACCGAGATTGCCGCGGCTGCCGTCGCCGTCGTCGGTATCGCACTGTCGTCGATCCCGGTACTGATGACGGCGCTACTCATGTTCGGCATCATCTCGGCGCTGTTCGGACCGATCAAATACGGCATCCTGCCGGATCATCTCGAGCGCAAGGAATTGCCGCGCGCCAATGCCTGGATCGAATCGGCAACCTTCGCCGCCATCCTCGGCGGCACCATTGCTGGCGGCCTCGTCTCGGCCGACGGCATAGGCGTCGCGGTCTTCGGGCCGATCATGATGATCCTCGCCATCGCTTGCTGGTTTGTCAGCCGCTACATTCCCCGCACCGGCTCGGCGGCGCCCGACCTTGTCATCGACAGGAACATCTTTCGCTCGACCTGGCGTCAGGTCAACGGATTGCGTGACGACAAGCGGATCTGGCGCGCCGGCCTGATGACGTCGTGGTTCTGGCTGATCGGCGCCATCGTGCTTTCGATCCTGCCAACATTGGTCAAGGATTCGCTGGGCGGCAATGAGATGGCGGCTACCGTCTACCTCGGGGTCTTCGCCGTCTCGATTGCCATCGGCTCGGCAATCGCCGCGTGGATGTCGCAGGGGCGTATCGTGCTCTTACCGGCACCAGTCGGCACGGCGCTGCTGGCGCTGTTCGGCCTCGACCTGGCCTGGACCATCTGGAGCATGCAGCCTTCGCCGGGCGCCGAAACTCTTGGCCTCTTCTTTGCCGGACAGTACACCTTCCGTGTTGCCATCGACCTCGCCGGCATGGCGATTGCCAGCGCCTTCCTGGTGGTGCCGACCTTTGCCGCTGTGCAGGCCTGGTCGCCTGAAGCACGCCGCGCCCGCGTCGTCGCCGCGGTCAGTATCGTCAATGCAGGCTTTATGACGGTGGGCGGACTGCTCGTCGCGGTGATCCAGGCAACCGGCGTCTCCCTTGGCGTTATCCTGTTCGGTCTCGCCGCGGCCAATGCCGTCGCCGCATGGCTGATGCTGAAATTCCTGCCGACCAACGCTTTCCGCGATTTCGTCTCCATCCTGTTCCGCGCCTTCCATCGCCTGGAAGTCGAGGGCATGGACAACCTCAAGAGGGCCGGCGTCGCACCCATCCTGGCGCTCAACCATGTCAGCTTCCTCGACGGCCCGCTGGCCCTGACGCTGACAGATGAGGAGCCCGTCTTTGCGATCGACTACACCATCGCCCAGGCTTGGTGGATGAAGCCGTTCATGAAACTCGCCCGGGCATTGCCTCTCAATCCGGCCAAGCCGATGTCGACCCGCACGCTGATCAAGATCGTGCAGGGCGGCGACCCGCTGGTCATCTTCCCGGAAGGGCGCATCACCGTCACCGGCGGCCTGATGAAGGTCTATGACGGCGCCGCCATGGTGGCCGACAAGACCGGCTCGATGGTCGTGCCGGTGCGCATCGACGGGCTGGAAAAGAGCTACTTTTCGCGGCTGACCTCGCAGCATGTGCGCCGCCGGCTGTTCCCGAAGGTCAAGGTGACCATCCTGGAGCCGGTCAAGCTCGAAGTGCCGCAAGAACTGAAGGGCCGCAGGCGCCGCGCCGCGGCAGGCTCCGCCCTCTATCAGGTGATGTCGGATCTCGTCTTCCGCACCCAGGACATCGACAGGACGGTGCTGGAAAAGGTCATCCAGACGGCAAACGAACGCGGCATGAGAGAGCTCGCCGTCGAGGACCCGGTCACCGGCTCGCTGAGCTACGGCAAGCTGTTGACGGCTGCCGCCGTGCTCGGCGAGAAGTTCGAGCACCTCTATGCCGGCCAGCAGACGCTCGGCATCATGCTGCCCAACGCCAACGGCGCCTGCGCCGCTCTGCTCGGCGTCATGTCGGCCGGCAAGGTCCCTGCAATGATGAACTTCACCGCCGGTGCGGCCAACATCCTGTCGGCCTGCAAGGCCGCGGAGGTGCAGACGGTCCTTACGTCTCGCGCGTTTGTCGAACAGGCAAAGCTCGGCCCGGTGGTCGAGGAACTCGGCGGCTCGGTCGATATCGTCTGGCTCGACGATCTGCGCGCCACCATCGACCTCAAGGACAAACTACTCGGACTGCTGCGCAAGAGCACGCCGCGCGTTGCCCGAAAGCCCGACGATCCGGCGGTGATCCTGTTCACCTCGGGTTCGGAAGGGACGCCCAAGGGCGTCGTGCTGACCCACCGCAACATCCTGGCCAACGCCGCCCAGGCCGCCTCGCGCATCGACTTCCATTCGGGCGACAAGGTGTTCAACGTGCTGCCGATCTTCCACTCGTTCGGCATGACTGCGGGCACCGTGCTGCCGCTGATCTCGGGCGTGCCGGTCTTTTTGTACCCGTCGCCGCTGCACTACCGCATCGTGCCGGAACTGGTCTATTCCTCGAACGCGACGATCATCTTCGGCACCGATACCTTCCTCGCCGGCTATGCGAGAACCGCGCATCCCTACGACTTCCGCTCGATACGCTATTGCTTTGCCGGCGCTGAACCGGTGAAGCCGTCGACGCGCATGACCTATATGGAGAAGTTTGGTGTCCGCATCCTCGAAGGCTACGGCGTCACCGAAACAGCACCGGTGATCTCCATCAACACGCCGATGTACAACCGCTCCGGCAGCGTCGGCAAGATCATGCCGGGCATGGAATATCGCCTCGACCCGGTGCCCGGCGTCGACGAAGGCGGACGGCTTTTTGTGCGCGGCCCCAATGTCATGGCGGGCTATCTCAGGGCCGAGAAGCCCGGCGTGCTGGAACCGCTCGAGGACGGCTGGCATGACACCGGCGACGTCGTCGCGATAGATGAGGCCGGCTTCATCACCATTCGCGGCCGCGCCAAGCGCTTCGCCAAGATCGGCGGCGAGATGATCTCGCTGGCGGCAGTCGAGGCGCTGGCAGGCGAATTGTGGAAAGGCTCGCTCTCGGCCGTCGCCACCGTGCCGGACGTCCGCAAGGGCGAAAAGCTGATCCTCATCACCGAGGCCCCCGGCGCCACGCGTGCCGAATTGCTGGCGTTCGCCAAGGCCAGCGGCGCTATGGACCTGATGGTGCCAGCCGAGGTGCGCGTCGTCGCCAAGGTGCCGGTGCTCGGCTCCGGCAAGCTCGACTTCGCCGCCGTGACCAGGATGGTGCGCAGCGAAGAAGAGATGAAGACCAGGGCCGCCTGATCGGAAGGCACCTAAAAGGGCCGGCCAGGCGCCGGCCTGTTTATGCGCTTAGCCCTTGAAGCGGCAGCCACGCCCGTTTCGGCACTGCGCCGGCAATTCCGGCCCGCAGCACATTGATCAGCCGCCGCTCGGCCGGGATGGCGAAATGCCGGCTGCCAACCTCGGCACTTTGCGAATGATTGGCCACCGCCGCCACCGGCCAGGCTGCAAACCCGGGCCGACCGGTAGAAAGCGCGGCCGGAGGCGAAGGGCGTCTCCGCTCGCACACGGTGGCCAGCGCACTTTTTCGCCGGTCAGGGCCTTGCCGAGCCCCAGCCCGTCGATCGCGCCTCGAACAGGCCTCTGCCGAGGACAACCTTGGCGCCAAATCCTTCCAGCGCGCTCATAGGCAGCGCATCGCGATTGAGACCGTCGGGGTCGTAGCGCGGATGCGAGCGCGTCAGCCGCATCCAGCCGAGCAATTCGGCGCGGAAGGCGCGGTCGCGCAGGAACGGCATGCCGGCATCGTCGGGCAGTGCCGCCAGCATGGCGATGTCGCCGGACGTATGCGCGAGCGTCACATCCCCCCGCGTCCTTCGCCCAGGCCTGCAGGGTCTGACTCGCCTCCACCGCCGCCGCTTGAAATGCGAACGCCAGGTGAAGTGGTTTGCGACATGGCGGTTCGACGGCGACCACTGCGCAGCACCGGGCACGATTCGCGGCGCCAGCCGGAAACCCGGAAACGCGACCGTAGCGCGGTGACGTTGGATGCAGTCGACCGCGGCACAGACCTCATGCCACCAGTCGTACGGGCAACTGTGCGAGGGAGCGGATGCCAAGACGCCTACGCCACTCGATTTTCCGCCCGCTGGTGTCGAGGCGCATGTCTGGAAAGCGCGTGACAAGGCGTTCGAACGCTACTGCGGCTTCCGCCCGAGCGAGTTGGAATCCGAGGCAGAAATGTACGCCTGTGCCGAAGGAGAGGTGCGGATTAGGGTGGCGCGTGATGTCGAAACGGTGGGGATCCTCGAACTTGGCAGGATCGCTGTTTGCCGCCGTCAGGAATCCGGCGAACATGTCGCCGCGGCGGAATTGCCGTTCCTGCCAGACCATATCGCGCGTCGCAAACCGCGGCTTGGTCATTTGAACCGGTGATACGTAGCGCAGACACTCCTCGACGCAGGTGGGCATCAGGCTTGGTTCGCTCTGCAGCCTGCGGCGTTGATCTTCATGCGATAGCAGTGCGAGGAGCCCTCCGGAAATCAGATGGGTTGTGGTTTCCTGCCCAGCGCCGAAGAGCAGGAAAATCATCGAGACAAGTTCGTCCTCGCTGAGCCTCTGCCCGTCGGTCTCGGCATCGCGCAACGCGGCGATCAATCGGTCAGGCAGTGCACTGCCCCCCGATCGCGAGACGCTGCCAAGATAGCGGACAACGCGGATCACGCCCGGAATGGCGCGGATGACCGCGCCGATATTGGCAGTGTCCTTCAGCCCGCCCAACCAGTTCTTGAACCGATCGTGGTCCTGCTCCGGCAGGCCGAGCATCGCGCAAATGACCGAAAGCGGCAGATCGCGACAGAACTCGGCCATGAGATCGACCTCCGGTCTTTCCTCCATCTTGTCGAGAAGCCGATCGGCTATTTGCGTGATCATCGGCTTCATGGCCTCGACCGTTTGGCGCTGAAACGCCTGGTCAACGAGGCCGCGCAGGCGGCGGTGCTCAGGGTCGTCATGGCCGAGCATATTCTGCGCCAGAAGGCTGATGGTCCTCGGCAGGAATCTGAGTATCCGCGCCTGTGTTCTGCTCCCTGCGTTGGCAGGGTCGCGAGCGAAGCTCGCGTGATCCTTCAACAGCGTTGCGCAGGCGTCATGTGTCACGGAGAGCCATGTGCGGCCGACAATCGGCAGCTTCATGCAAACGACTGGCCCCTCGGCGCGCATCCGGTCAGCCGTGGGGAAGGGGTATGCGTGAAAGTCCGGCGATAAGATATCGAAATCGCGCGTCTCGATCATGCCCTCACTCCCAATATCCCAGTCCTTCATGAGGCGCTGCGATTCTCCGGTTAATCCGCTTCGGCCCTTCGACGGCACCGGAACGCCAAGAGGCGACTGATCCGAAATCGGATGAAATCATATTAGCTGGCGTTCCTTTTGCTTGAGCCACATAAATCTGGTTTGGACTATAGCCGCCGTTGAAGTCACCGTATCGGGCGGCAAGTTCCAGGCCTGCCAAGGCAAGGCGCAACGGTATCTCTTGCGGAAAAAAGGCGCGCAGGTGCATCGTCGCGACGGGCGGTATATTTCTCCCCAACTCTTCGAATCGTCACTTTAAAATCTGGACCTTCGGCCCCCTCAATAAAGGCGAACATTGACTTGTCGATAACCTCATGGCGGGTATCTCGTCACCCACGACCGCCGAGATGCGAGGTCGGCGGGCGAGTCCGAAGCGAGAAACGCGTCGCTACGGTCCATTGTATTGTTTTTTTGAGCCCGTATCGACTGATAGGATTGGACTCTTAAGATCGCAGGCTATGGAGATTTTGCGATAGTGTCGGAAATCAGCCCGCGCCCGCAGGCCAAGGGCAAGACCGATACCGGCCGATTATGGCTATGTGCGCGATCACCGACCGTTCGGCGGCGCCGATCCGCCGGCGGTAGTGTTCTACTATTCCCGTGATCGCCGAGGGGAGCATTCCGCGGCGCATGGACAGCGCACTGCCGTTCTCTACAACCTGATCGTTATATTCTCGGCCCTCGGGGCACCAGCGCTCAACCCAGCACAGTCGCTGATATTCCCGGTGACCGATCTGTGCCGCAAGCACGGCGTCAGCGACGCCAGCATCTACAAATGGAAAGCGAAATACGGAGGCATGGAGGTGTCAGAGGCGAAGCGGCTGAAGACGCTGGAGGAGGAGAATGCGCGACTGTCATTGGCAAAGCCTGGGAAATATGTCAGTTGGACCTTCATCAGATTAGGGTCAAAACCCAACGGAAGATCAGTTGACTTTGGGCCGCAACGGCTCATCCTTGATTTGTTGGCCTACCTTTCCGACCAACTTTTAATAGGGAGGAAGCAATGGAAGCCGTCAATCGTAGATCCACATTTGCACTCGGTCTTACAGTGGCCGCAACGCCACTGATCGCTGGGCGACCCCAGCCGCCGCACAGACTTACGGCCCCGATGAGGGCAAGGAGGTCGGCCCGGGCGTCAGAGTTGTAGCGCTTGGTGAGCGGGCTTCGGTCATACCAGCGTATAAAACGGTCATGCTACGCGATGTTGTTATCCAACCCGGCGCGAAGACGCCAGACAACATGATGACGAACGACATGCTCTGCCACATGACTGAGGGAGAACTTTCGGTCGTTCACAACAAAGAAAAGTTCACAGTCAAGAAGGGCGATGTTTGGGCCTGCGCTAAAGGCGCTACGACAGAAGGCACTCAGAACACGAGCAGTGCGGTCGC
>NZ_RZSW01000205.1:0-10200 GCF_003997375.1 Mesorhizobium sp. M5C.F.Ca.IN.020.29.1.1
GGTGCTCAGCGCGGCCGACAAGGCGCTCTATGCCGCCAAGCGCGGCGGTCGCAACCGCGTCGCCGCCTCGACCTTCCGACGCGCAAGCTAGCCGCTTCGCGGTTTAGCGCATCCGCCCCTTCCGTCACCCCTCACGCCGCCTTCACGACCTCGTTGTAGGTATCGAGATCGACATAGAAGACCTTGGTGATCTCTGCGATCAGCTCGTCGTGGTCGTATCCTTGTGATTTCAGAATGTTGATGGCGGTCATGATGTCGACGCGCTCGGTGAGCCGTCGTTTCTGGTAGTCCTCGACGTAACGTTCCATCGGCTGCCCTGGCCCAAGTGCCCCAAATGCGTTGAACAACAATCAGATCTCAAGAAGGGGGCTGCTTGCACGGAACGTGCCGGCTGAGCCCACGCCTCACCTTGATCTGTCAACGAGACTGATACGGAAAGCGGCCGACTCAACAAGGCCAAGTAAAGCCTAGCATGCAATCTTCGGCGCGCCAGAGTTGCAAACGGTGTCGTTGAAGAAAATCTCGTAAACCTTCGTTATTTCGTCATCCTGGGGCGCAGCGACCCGAAGCGGAGTGAAGACGCAAGGGTCAATGCCGTGACTTCAGAGCATCGCCACGGTGCAGAGTCCAGGATGGGGGGCGCCGGAGAACGGCTTTTTCTCTTCGGCACTCTTCGGCGGGTGTCACGGCATGGATTCCTGGGGTTTGCACCGCGTCGCTTCGCTCCTTGCTTCGCCCCAGGATGACGACGGGAGAGATGGTTCAGCTAATCCTAGAGGTTTGGGATTCGCCACTGAGGCTTTAAACAGTCAGGAACTTGCGGACATCGGCGCGGTCGAGATCCTCGGCCGGGCCGGTGTGGACGATCTGGCCGCGGTCCATGATGTTGACCTCGTCCGCCAGTTCCCGGCAGAAATCAAGATACTGTTCAACCAGCAGCACGGCGATGCCTGCCTGGTCGCGCAGATAGCGAATGGCGCGGCTGATATCCTTGATGATCGACGGCTGGATGCCTTCGGTCGGCTCGTCGAGCACCAGCAGTTTCGGCCGCATCACCAGTGCCCTGCCGATGGCAAGCTGCTGCTGCTGGCCGCCGGAAAGGTCGCCGCCCCGGCGGCCGAGCATCTGCTTCAGCACGGGGAACAATTCGAAGACGTGGCCGGGAATGCTGCGGTCGGCGCGCTTCAATGGCGCAAAGCCCGATTCGAGGTTTTCCCGCACGGTGAGCAGCGGGAAGATCTCCCTGCCCTGCGGCACGAATGCGATGCCCGACCGGGCGCGATCATACGCCGCGCTCCGGTCGAGCGCCTTCCCCTCGAAGGCAACACTTCCGCTCGTCAACCGGTGGTGGCCGACGATCGATCTCATCAAACTGGTTTTGCCGACGCCGTTGCGGCCGAGTACGCAGGTGATCTTGCCCGCGCCGGCCTTCAGCGAGACGCCACGCAGCGCCTGGGCGGCGCCGTAGTGCAGCGTGGCGTTGGAGACTTCGAGCATGGTCAGCGCCATCTCCAACGCCTGAAGAACGAAAGGTCGAAATGATGGAACGGAACGCGCCAGACCATGATCATCTTCCCAGGTAAACTTCGACGACACGCTCGTCGGCCGAAACAAAATCGAGCGAGCCTTCGGACAGAACCGAACCCTCGTGCAGGCAGGTGACCTTGACGCCGAGCTCGCGCACGAAATGCATGTCGTGCTCGACGACGATGACCGAGTGGTCGCGCGCAATATCCTTGAGCAGCCGCGCGGTCTCTTCAGTCTCGGCGTCGGTCATACCGGCAACCGGTTCGTCGACCAGCAGCAGCTTCGGATCCTGAGCCAGCAGCATGCCGATCTCGAGCCATTGCTTCTGGCCGTGGCTGAGATTGGCGGCGAGTTCATCGCGCTTGTCGCCCAGCCGGGTGATGCCGAGGATATCGTCGATCTGCCGCGCCTCTGCGGCCGAGCGGCGATGGAACAGCGCCGGGAAGATCGAGCGTGGGCCCTTCAGCGCCAGCATCAGGTTCTCCTCGATCGTGTGACTTTCGAAGACGGTCGGCTTCTGGAATTTCCTGCCGATGCCCATCATGGCGATCTCGGCCTCGTCATGTTTGGTCAGGTCGACCTGCCCGTCGAAGTAAACCTCGCCCGCGTCGGGACGCGTCTTGCCGGTGACGATGTCCATCATCGTGGTCTTGCCGGCGCCGTTGGGACCGATGATTGCCCGCATCTCGCCCTTGTCGAGCACCAGCGACAGGTTGTTGATGGCGCGAAAGCCGTCGAAGGAAACCGAGACGCCGTCGAGATAGAGGATGGTGTTGCTCTTCGACATCGCTCACTCCGCCGGCTGCGGTTCGGGGCTGGATGTGGACCAGTCGCCCGGCGTTCTCGCAGCCGAGCGGACGATCTTCGGCGGTGGCTGGACGTCAGGATCGGTGCCGGCCTCCTCGGCGATCAAGGCCGCGCGCAGCGCCTTGGCATTGCCGCGCCAGGAATCCCACATGCCGATAATGCCTTGGGGCAGGAACAGCGTGACGGCGACAAACAGGCCGCCAAGCGCAAACAGCCAGAACTCCGGCAGCACGCCGGTGAACCAGGATTTGCCGGCATTGACCACGAGTGCGCCGATGATCGGCCCGACGATGGTGCCGCGCCCGCCTACGGCCGCCCATACCACCACCTCGATCGAGTTGGACGGCTCGAACTCGCCCGGATTGATGATGCCCACCTGCGGCACGTAGAGCGCGCCGGCAATGCCGGCCATGACAGCCGACACAGTGAAGGCGAACAGTTTGACGTTCTCCGCGCGCCAGCCGAGAAAGCGCGTGCGGCTCTCGGCGTCGCGCACCGCCATCAGCAGCTTGCCGTATTTTGAACCGACGATTGCCCAGGTAACGAAGACGGCGAGCGCCAGCGTTATGGCGCTGGCCGCGAACAATCCCGAGCGAGTCGCATCGGCCTGCACGTTGAAGCCGAGAATATCCTTGAAATCGGTCAGGCCGTTGTTGCCGCCGAAACCCATGTCGTTGCGGAAAAACGCAAGCAGCAGCGCATAGGTCATCGCCTGGGTGATGATCGACAGATAGACGCCGGTGACGCGGCTGCGGAAGGCGAACCAGCCGAAGACGAAGGCGAGCAGGCCGGGCACCGCAAGCACCATGATCGCCGCAAACCAGAAATGGTCGAAACCGTACCAGAACCACGGCAGCTCCTTGTAGTTCAGGAACACCATGAAGTCCGGCAGCAGCGGATTGCCGTAGACGCCGCGCGAACCGATCTGGCGCATCAGATACATGCCCATCGCATAGCCGCCGAGCGCGAAAAAGGCGCCGTGGCCGAGCGAAAGGATGCCGCAATAGCCCCAGACGAGATCGAGCGCCAAGGCGAGCAGCGCGTAGCAGAGGTATTTCCCGGTGAGCGCGACGACATAGGACGGCACGTAGAACGCACTTGTCGGCGAGACCGCAAGATTGAGCAGCGGCACGATGAAGGCGATCGCCAAAAGGATGAAGATCGTGATGGCGATGCGGCGGTCGGCGCCGGCGGCGAAGAAGCGTCCCGTGATCATGCTTCCACCGACCTGCCCTTAAGTGCGAAAAGGCCGCGCGGGCGTTTCTGGATGAACAGGATGATGAGGACCAGCACGACTATCTTGCCGAGGACTGCCCCGGCATAGGGTTCGAGAAACTTGTTGACGATGCCGAGCGAGGAGGCGCCGACCAGCGTGCCCCATAGATTGCCGACGCCGCCGAAGACGACGACCATGAAGCTGTCGATGATGTAGCCGCGGCCGAGATTGGGCGAGACATTGTCGATCTGGCTGAGCGCGACACCGGCGATGCCGGCAATTCCGGACCCCAACGCAAAGGTCAGCGCGTCGACCCATGGCGTCCTGATTCCCATAGACGCGGCCATGCGGCGATTGGCGGTGACGGCGCGCATCTGCAGGCCCCAGGGCGTGCGCTTCATCACATAAAGCAGCACCGCGAACACACCGAGCGCGAATACCAGTATCCAGAGCCGGTTCCAGGTAACCGCAAGCTGGCCGATATCAAACGAACCGGACATCCATGACGGGTTGCCGACTTCCTGGTTGGTCGGCCCGAAGATGGTGCGCACGGCCTGCTGCAGAATCAGCGAGACCCCCCATGTCGCCAGCAGCGTCTCCAGCGGCCGGCCGTAGAGGAAACGGATGACGCCCCGCTCGATGACAAGGCCGACGAGCGCCGCGACCAAGAAGGCGAGCGGCAGCGCGATGACCAGCGACCAGTCGAACAGGCCAGGAAAGGAATTGCGGATCACCTCCTGCACGACAAAGGTCGTGTAGGCGCCGAGCATGACCATTTCGCCATGCGCCATGTTGATCACACCCATCACGCCGAAGGTGATGGCGAGACCGATCGCCGCCAGCAGCAGCACCGATCCGAGCGAAATGCCGTACCAGATGTTCTGGCCCGCATCCCACAGCGCCAGCGTCGAATTGATGCTGGCGATCGCCGCCGTCGCCGCGTCCTTGACTGCGCCTTCGGAATTGGCCTCGACGGCGGTGAGCAGAGACAGTGCGTTGCGGTCGCCGCGCGCGCCGATCAGGGCGATCGCCGCGAGTTTATCGGCCTCCGGCCTGTCCGACACCAGAACCGATGCTGCGCGGGCCTGTTCGAGCAGCGCTTTGACGCTTGCCACGGTTTCGCTGGCGATTGCGGCATCGAGTGGCTCGATGTTCGTGGCATCGGGCGTCTTGAACATTGTATCGGCAGCAGCAATGCGGGCAGCCGGGTCTTTAGCGCCGAGCGTCAGCATGCCCAAGGCATCGCGGATGGCGCGGCGCAGCGTATTGTTGACCTTGATCTTGGTGATCTCGGCCTTGGCCGCGTCGCCGGACTTTTCACCGCTCAGCGGGTCGAGCAGCTCAACGCTGCCGCCACCTTCCTTGCCGATGAAAACCAGCGAATCGGTCTTGCGAACATAAAGATCGCCCTCCGCAAGCGCGCCAAGCGGGAGTTCTACGGCAGGGTCGCCGGTGGCCGCCAGCTCGCGCACGACAGCTTCGGTGGCCGAAAAATTCGAGGCAGTGGCAAATTTGGCGATGATGGCGCGCAGATCCGCTTCGGCAGCGTTCGACGGCGACAGCATCCCCAGGAGGAGCAGCAGCGTCAGGCCGATAGCGCGGGTGAAGATCATCGATTTCTGGCGACTCTTGAAGGGTTGAACTTCGCGTCCGGGCGGACTGGAGGAGTGGAGGAGCTCGCCCGGACGCGTCGCGGTCTAGGTCGTGGAGAAATCCGCGACCGTCAGACCCGGGAGGATCAGTTGGTTCCCTTACCGCCGCACTTGCCGGTGGCAACATTGAAGTTGCCGCAGGACAGAGGTGCGCGCCAATCGGAGATCAGGTCCTTCGAATCAGCCAGATAGTCAGACCACTCGTCACCCATCACCAGGCCAGGCGTCTGCGAGACGGTCTCGAACTGGCCATCGGCCTGGATTTCGCCGATCAGCACCGGCTTGGTGATGTGATGGTTCGGCATCATGGTCGAATAACCACCGGTCAGGTTCGGCACCGAGACGCCGATCACGGCGTCGATGACCTTGTCAGGGTCGGTGGTGCCAGCCTTCTCAACCGCCTTCACCCACATGTTGAAGCCGACATAGTGGGCTTCCATCGGGTCGTTGGTGGTGCGCTTGTCGTTCTTGATGAACTTGTGCCAGTCGGCAATGAACTTCGCGTTCTCGGGCGTATCGATGCTCTGGAAATAGTTCCAAGCGGCGAGATGACCGACGAGCGGCGCGGTGTCGAGACCGGCAAGCTCTTCCTCGCCGACCGAGAAGGCCATGACCGGGATGTCCTCGGCCTTGATGCCCTGGTTGCCGAGTTCCTTGTAGAACGGCACGTTGGCGTCGCCGTTGACGGTCGAGACGACGGCCGTCTTCTTGCCGGCCGAGCCGAACTTCTTGATCGCCGAGACCTCGGTCTGCCAATCGGAGAAGCCGAACGGCGTGTAGTTGACCATGATGTCTTCGGCAGCGACGCCCTTGGCCTTCAGATAGGCTTCGAGGATCTTGTTGGTGGTGCGTGGATAGACATAGTCGGTGCCTTCAAGCACCCAGCGCTTCACCGATCCGCCGTCCTCGCTCATCAGATAGTCGACGGCCGGAATAGCCTGCTGGTTCGGCGCCGCACCGGTGTAGAACACGTTGCGCTCGCTCTCCTCGCCCTCATACTGGACGGGGTAGAAAAGGATGTTGTCGAGTTCGCTGAACACCGGCAGCACCGATTTGCGCGACACCGAGGTCCAGCAACCGAACACCGCCGCGACCTTGTTCTTGGAGATCAGCTCGCGTGCCTTTTCGGCGAACAGCGGCCAGTTCGAAGCCGGATCGACGACGACCGCTTCGAGCTTCTTGCCGAGCAGGCCGCCCTTTGCATTCTGCTCTTCGATGAGCATCAGCATGGCGTCCTTCAGCGTCGTCTCCGAAATTGCCATGGTCCCCGACAGCGAGTGGAGAATACCCACCTTGATCGTATCGTCAGCCGCCCTGGCCGGGATACTCATCAGCAAGCCGGCTGTGACCGCGCCTGCCGAAAACATTTTTGTTATCGTCGAGAAACTGCCCCTCATATTTCAAACTCCCTAGCTGGTTGATCGCATCGCAAACAGACCATGCAACGGCTGTGCCAACCGCGGGAGCAAAATTGAGTGCGCTGAGATTTCCTTGCCCTATCAGCTGGTTAATATATTAGCCGCCAAAGTTAAGCGCCGCCGCAGGTGTTCTGATTGAGAAAAAATTCCCCGCTCTCGCCTAAGTTTTCATCAGTCACGAATTAATGCATGAATTTTGAGCAACACCGTATCAAAGACGACGAAAGGTTGCAGCGCTGCAGGAAAATGCGGCAAGCTCGATCTCCAAAAGAGCGACGTCATGACCTCCAGGATTTCTCGTATTTTCAGCACCATGCTTCTGGTTGCGGCCACCGCCAGTGGACGCGCCGATTTCACCCACGGCAAATTGCCGGACGGGACCTATCACTGCGAAGTCTATCTGCTTGGCATGTTCCTCAGCCTTGGCGATATCACCATCAAGGGAAATGTCTATAGCGGTCCGGTGACCTTCGGAACCGCCCGGCAGGGCTACAACTATCAGATGGATACAAATGGCGAGATTACATGGTTGGGACCGTTGGGCGGCTATACGACCGGCGGCAACTCGATCTCGCTCACGCAAGCCATCCCGGACGGTCAAATCAGCCCGTCCTTCGACATCATCATGAAGCAGCCTGACGGCGCCTTCACCGCCTCGACCTGCACGAAGCGTTGAACAGCCGACAAGAAGAGGCGCGAAACCTTGCGAGGTTCCGCGCCAACAGGCAGTCGAGAGGGTATCGCTAAATGCTCTTGGCCGACATCTGTTCAGCGATATAGTCGGCCTGACGGATCGCCAGCGACACGATCGTCAATGTTGGGTTTTCAGCGCCGCCGGTGGTGAACTGGCTGCCATCCGACACGAACAGGTTCTTGATGTCGTGCGCCTGGCCATGCTTGTTGACGACGCCGTCGGCCGCCTTCTCGCTCATCCGGTTGGTGCCGAGATTGTGGGTCGACGGATAGGGTGGCGTCGGGAAGGTCCGGGTCGCACCCACCGCTGCGTAAAGCGCCGAGCCCTGCTTGTAGGCGTGGTCTCGCATTGCCGTGTAGTTGGCATGGTCGTCGAAATGGACGTCCGCTACCGCCATGCCGTGCTCGTCCTTGAGATCGGCATGCAGCGTGATGCGGTTTTTGCTCGCGCGGCATGTCTTCGCCGACGATCCACATGCCGGCCATATGGTCGTAGTGGTCGAGCGCCGTGGTGAAGGAACGCCCCCAGCCGCCGGGATTGAGGAAGGCGGCCATGAACGGCAGGCCGAGCGACAGCGTCTCAAGCTCGTAGCCGCCGACGAAGCCGCGCGAAGGATCGTTGCGGGCCTCATCGCGGATGATACCGGCCATGGTGGTGCCGCGATACATATGCACCGGCTTGTCGAAGATGCCGTAGACCGAGCCCGTGGTGTGGCGCATGTAGTTCTTGCCGACCTGCCCCGATGAATTGGCAAGACCGTCGGGAAACTGGCTCGATGCCGAATTGAGCAGTAGCCGGGGGCTCTCGATCGAATTTCCGACCACGGCGACGATGCGGGCCTTCTGTTCCTGCAGTCTGCCGTCCTTGTCGGCATAGACGACGCCGGTCACCTTGCCTGACGCATCGTGGTTGATCTTGATAGCCATGGCGTTCGGCCTGACCTCGAGATGGCCGGTCGCCTCGCCCTTGGGAATTTCGCTGTAGAGCGTCGACCATTTGGCGCCCCATTTGCAGCCCTGGAAGCAGAAGCCGGTCTGCTGGCAGGCATTGCGGTCGTCGCGCGGCTCGGAATTGATTGCCATCCGGCCGGTGTGGCACTCCTTGTAGCCGAGCTTGTCGGCGCCGGCCTTCATCACCTTGAAGTTGTTGTTGCCGGGAAGGCCTGGGATGTTGTTGGTGAGCGTCACGCCCAGCTTATCTTCGGCTTTGCGTAGTAGGGCTCCAGCTCGGCAAGCGTGATCGGCCAATCGAGCAGGTTCGCGCCTTCTAGTTTTCCGTAGGTCGAAAGCGTTCTGAATTCATGCTCCTGAAACCGCAGCGAGGCGCCCGCCCAGTGCGTGGTCGAGCCGCCGACCGCCTTGACGATCCATGCCGGCAGATTGGGAAAATCTTTCGCCACCCGCCAGTCGCCCGAGGTCGTGCGCTTGTCCGTCCAGGCGAGTTGGGCGAATGAGTCCCACTCGTCGTTGATGAAATCCTCGTATTCGTGGCGTGCGCCCGCCTCCAGGATGACGACATCGATGCCTTTCTGGGCGAGTTCGTTGCCGAGCGTGCCGCCGCCGGCGCCGGAGCCGATGATGACAACCACGCCGTCGTTCGTGAGATCAAATGGTGCTGCCATGGTTTCCTCCCATGATGTCTATTGTGTACGGTTTGGGACGACGGGGGCTCAGAGCCACTCGATGTCGTCGAACCCGCGCGCCATGTAGCCGCCCTTGGAGTAGGACTCGCCCTCGTAGCCGAAGATCGGCCAGACCTCTTTCTGGTTGTAGAGACCGACGACAAGCCCGCCACGGACTGCCTGGAAGAACGGCGTGTCCTCGATCTCTCTTAGCACGGCAACGCGCTGCTCCTCCCAGCCGAGGCTGGTGTAGCCACCCTTACCCGACTTCGAGTCGAGTTCGGCGATGCCGGTTTTCGATGAGGTCCTTATGGGCTGGGTCTTTGCCGGCCTGCTCGTCATGGGCCTTGACGGCGATTGCGTAATATTCGTCAGGCACTTGGTCGTGCGGGTAGATGTCGCGCGCCATCTGGATCAGGGTCGCCATGGTTTCGGGCTTGAGCGCGGATGTTTCGAGACCCCAGGCATGTTCCGGGCTGATGACGGCACTGCCCGAAATGACCAGCAACGCGCCGACACCGCCGCGCTTCAGAAGCTCACGGCGCGATAGCCCGGGCTTCCTTGCATGGGCCGGCTTTCTCTCATAAATCGTGACCATTTGCTCCTCCCTTTGCTTGCTGTTCGCACCCGAAGGTGCCCTGGCTAGCGCCCGCTGGCCGGCGCGGCCGTAATGTCTCCTATTTGAACCGACCCTGACGCTGCAGAACCTCGATCTTGTAACCGTCGGAATCCTCGATGAAGAAGAAGCGCGCGATCAGCGCTCCGTCGCGGTTGAACTCGACGATCTTCTTCGGGCTCAGGTCAAGCGCGCCGAGCCGGTCATGTTCGCTGTCCAGATCTGCGACCGAAACCGCGAGATGGCCGTACCCGTCGCCGAGCGCATAAGGCTCCTGGCGGCCCTTGTTGACGGTGAGCTCGACTTCGAACCCCGCCTCGACATTGCTCAGATAGACGAGCGTGAAGGTTTCGAAATCGAGCCGTTCAGCGACGTCCAGCCCAAAAGCTTTCCGGTAGAAGTCGATGGACCGGGCCTCGTCCAGAACCCGGATCATGGTGTGGATCGTCTTCGCCAAATGACACTCCGTCGCAGCAGCGCCTTGTGCGCGTCGGCGTGATTATGCGCGGGTTGCGGCAAAGGTGGTGGCAGCCGATTACCACGCGCTAATCTAAGGACGGGGTGGCAAACCGCCTAAGGACGAAAGTCCGATTGCTGTTTTCCGCTTTCCGGCTGAAGATAATTGGCCGCAATAGGCACTGCTCAAAGG